>DATMPD010000263.1:0-12008 GCA_035567955.1 Edaphobacter sp. | reverse complement strand
GGTTGCGATGGCGGGCAGTGTGCTTAACAGACCTTCGGGGTCGCGGGTGGTCTGGTAGAGGCGGCCCATGTTGATGGTGCGGAGCGTGAAGGCGCTGACGCCGCGGTCGATCCATGCGGCGAGGTTACCGGTCTGGTCGAGGAAGGGGATATCGCGCGTGGGCACACCGAAGCCGGGAACTGGAACGAAGCGCATCAGCGCCCAATAACCAACGAGCAGCGTGGCGGTGATGCACGCGAGGGGGAGGATCCTGCGAGTGACGAGACAGATGAGTCCAGCGCAGAGATAGCAGAGCGCGATGCGCGTGAGGACACCGAAGATGCGGAGATGAGCGAGATGGAAGTGAGGATAAGCGCTGAGAAACATCTTGATGGCGAAGATGATTGCCGCGCGGCGGAAGAGATGGACGGCGAGTGTGACGCGGGTGGCTTGATCCAATATGCCGCTGGCGCTTCGGGCGATGCGGGACTGGAAGGAAAAGATGAGGGACATGCCGACGAGGAAGAGGAAGCTGGGAAAGACGAGATCGGTTAGGGTCCAACCATTCCACGCAGCGTGGTCGAGCTGCGGGTAGACGTGGGACCAGTCGCCGGGGTCGTTGACGAGGATCATGAAGGCGATGGTGATGCCGCGGAGGATGTCGACGGAGAGGACGCGGGTGGGGGCGGCCACGGTGACGGAGGGCTGGGCGATCGGCGTGGGTTGGGCTCCAGGGATCGGGGAGCTGCTGGTCGGGCTAGCGGCTGGGGGCATGGTGATCCATGATCGCTCATGGAGGACTGGTTGGGAAGTTTTGTGAGTTTGAAAGGTTGCGGTGGAGAAGGGGATTTCTTCACTGCGCTGCTCACAAAGGCGTGGGCGGCTTCGGTCGAAATGGCGATTCGTGGTTTGGTGGAAGGAGAAGCAACGACGGTTGAGATTCAGGTTGGAAAGGATCGGTATTCGAGGGAGGATCGTGACCCTCGGGGTTCTTCGCTGCGCTCAGAATGACGACAAAGACTTATCGCAGTGAGAACAACGTGAGGCAAGCTTCGCTGCGCTCAGAATGACGGCAAAAGACTTATCGCAGTGAGAACAGATGCTCGCGGGAACATCTGCGCGTTGCGGGTGTCTAACGTTGTAACGGCCGCGTTCCTCGCTGGATGCGCACCTGAATCCGAAGGTTGGAGGGTGCTTCTATGTTTGAGGACAGTCTGGTTGAGTCGCGGGTTGGTCAGGTTTCTTCGAGCAAGCGATGGACGATGCTGGTGTCGATTGGCTTGCAGGTGGCGGTGGCGGGCGTGGTGATGGTGTTGCCTCTGCTGCATCCGGAGGCTATTCCGTTTCGGCTGGAGGCGCCGAAGGTATTGATGCCGCTGCTGCCGAAGCCTCCGGTGCCAGTGGTGGTCGAGCGAGAGAGCGCGGCTTCGTCTTCGAGCGTGACGATACCGAGCGTTACGCGGACTGCTTTGCTGACGCCTACGTTGCCTGGCCTTCATCCGGTTGCTGGTGATCCGCCTGCGCCGGCAGTGGTTGGGAGTGAGATGCGGATGACGGGCGCGTTGCCGAGCGGGATTGTTCGTAGTGGGAGCGGGCCGGTTGTATCGGTGGCTCCGTCTAGAGCGCCGGTTACGCCCCTAGCCGTCTCGACGGGAGTGTTGCAGGGAATGTTGATCGCGCCGATTCGTCCGGTGTATCCGGTGATTGCGAAGGCTGCGCATGTCGAGGGGACGGTCGTGGTGGAGGCGGTGATCTCGCGTAAAGGGACGATTGAGAGTCTGCGTGTGGTGAGCGGGCCGCAGATGTTGCAGAGTGCGGCGCTGGATGCGATCCGGGAGGCGCGGTATCGGCCGTTCCGGTTGAATGGGGAGCCTACGGAGGTGCAGACGACGATTACTGTGAATTTTCGGATGGGTGGGTGAGGGGAGTTGTCAGTTGTCCGTTCTCAGTCAACGACAACAACTGAGAACTGAGAACGGACAACTGACAACGGTTCTTCAGACCAGGGGGATGGCTGAGCCGGTGTTTGCGGGGAGGATCTGCTGGACTACGGGTGAGGTTGGGGCGTCGGTGACGTAGTCGACGAGAGGGTAGCCGGCTTGCTTCCATCCGTCGAATCCGCCGCGGAGAGGGCGCACGCGATAGACGCCCATCTTGTGGAGTTGCAGGGCGAGTTTGGCGGAGGTCTCTTCGCTGGGGCAGGTGCAGTAAAGGATGACGTCGCGGTCGCGGGGGATGATTTCGCTGTGCTGCTTGAGCTCGTTGGGGCCGATGCGGAGCGCGCCGGGGAGGACGCGCGGGTCGGGGAGATAGTCGAGCGGGTGGCGGAGGTCGACGATGAAGGGCGGCGGGGTGTGGTTGGTCTCCGCGAGGTCGAGCATGGTCTTGAGCTCGGTGGGCTCGAGGCGCAGCTCGCGGACCTGCTGGAGGAACCTGCGCTGCTTCCAGATGCGGTGGGCGAGGAAGCCGAGGACCATGAGGACGAAGATGACGATGGCGAAGTGGCCGAGCCAGGCGAAGAAGGGTGCGCTCTTTTTTGCGAGGTCACCGAAGAAGCGGCCAGCGAGGATGAAGGTTTCGCCCCAGATGAAAGAGCCGGCGAGGTCCCAGGCGAGGAAGCGGGGGTAGGACATACCGGTCTGGCCGGCGATGGGGGCGGCGACGGTGCTGAGTCCGGGGACGAATTTTGCGAAGAGGAGGGTGAGGGCTCCGCGGCGGGTGAAGTAGTTTTCGGTCTTGCTGACGCAGGTGGAGGCTTCGAAGGAGAAGCGGCAGAGAAGCTTGAGGACGCTGTTGCCGTAGCGGCGACCGAGGGAGAACCAGACGCTGTCGGCGACGAGGCAGCCGAGGAGCATCGCCAGAGTGATGGCGATCCAGCTGACGCGATGGGTGGCGCTGAGCGTGCCTGCGGTGAGAAGGACGGGCACACTGGGGATCGGGATCCCCATCTGCTCTACGAGCACCCAGAGGAAGATGATGAGGTACGCGTAATGGACGAAGAAGACGAGGGCGATCGGCATGGCGGTTTTTATTCGTTAAATTTACTTAGCCCTATATAGATGACCTAAACAGCAACTTGGATGCGGGCTCGCTCTTAAGGATACACAGCCCGGACGCTTAGCGCGCCGGGCTGTGGAGAAACACTTCAGAAAAAACACTCGGTCGGGATGAGGATTTCCGAGGGTATTCTTTTTTTTTCTGGTTATTTTTTTCTGGTTATTTTTCGAGGATCAGCGGCATCTCGACTAAGTGCTGGCCTATGAACCAGGACTGGAGTTCGTTGGGCCGGAGAATGTCGCTGACGACGAGGTCGTTGGTGCCCTGGTCGCCGACCTTGCTGGCGGCTTCAGCGATGTCGAGACAGCTCTGAATGATGATCTTGTGGGCTTCGAGGAGGCGGGAGATCTGGACGGGGACCTCTTCCCTGCCGCGTGGCGGGCGGCGGATGCGGGTGGTCTCAGCTACGTCGCCGCCCATGGCGATGGTGACGCCGCCGAGGAGCTGGACGCGCTCGGCGATGGTGTCGACCATTTCGACCTGCTCGTCGAAGTGCTTGTCGAAGAGGAGATGAAGCTGGTAGAAGGTGGGGCCGGTGACCTGCCAGTGGTGTTTTTTGTACATGTCGCGCAGGGTGATGGAGTCGGCGAGGAGCTGGTTGAGCTTGGCGACCATGTCGGCGCGAACTTTGGCGTCGAGCGGGTGGGGCATGTCCTCGATGACGGAGCCGTACTTCTGGATTTCCTTCGCGTGTGCGTGCCAGTGCGGCGCCACGTTCGCGCCGTTGGTAGCTTTCTTGATTGCAATAGCCATCCTTACACCCCTTTTTTTCTTTCCCTTTTGAGATGCCTCGCGATGGGGGTCGGTTTCCTTTATTACGTGATCGCTCTACTTGACTGTGACCTCGGGGGTGACGGACATTCCCGGACGGAGGGCAAAGTCGCCGTTGTCCTGCTGTATGTTGGTGAAGTCGATGCGGACGGGAATGCGCTGGACGACCTTGACGTAGTTGCCGGTGGCGTTTTCGGGTGGGAAGAGCGAGAGCTTGGAGCCGGTGGCTCCGCCGATCTGGGTGACCTTACCGTGGAACTTACGGCCGCCGAGGGCGTCGACCTTGAGGGTAACCTCCTGGCCGGGCCGCATCCTGGCGAGCTGGGTCTCCTTGAAGTTCGCGGTGACCCAGAGGTTGGTGAGGGGGACGATGGTAAGCAGGTCCTGGCCGATGCTGAGGTTGGCGCCTACCTGAACATTCTTTTTGTTGACGATGCCCGTGGTGGGGGCGGTGATGTGGGTGTAGCTGAGGTTGAGGAGGGCCTGATCGACCTTGGCCTGGGCCTGTTTGACGTCGGCCATCGCGGCGTTCGCCTTGGCCTGCTGCGCTCTAACCTGATCCGGGCCGGTCTTGACGGACTGCACTGCCTGAAAGCGCGCCTGCGAGAGCTTCTGCAGGGCCTGGGTGACCGCTGCCTGATCGCCGATCACGGTAGCTTCGGCTTCAAGGACGGCAGCCTGGTTGGCTGCGTCGGCGGCGACTGCGGCATCGAACTGCTGCTTGGAGATGACATCCTTCTGGACCAGGGGCGTGTAACGTTCGACGTCGAGGTGCGATTTGAGGGCGTTGGCTTTGGCGGCTGCGACGCGGGCCTCGGCGGCGGCGGCTTGTTTGCGGGCCTGTTCGACAGCGGCGGTTGCGCCCTGGACGTCGGAGCCGGTCGTGCTGACACTGGTGCTGACATTCACGTTTGTAATGGGGACGTTGACGTTGGCCTGGATAGCGGCAGCCTGCGAACTGGCGAGGTTGGCCTGGGCTTGCTCGAGGGCGACCTGATAGTCCTTGGGGTCGATCTCGGCGATGGGCGCACCGACGTTAACTTGCTGGTTGTCGTCTACGTAGACCTTGATGACCTGGCCGGTGACGCGGGAGCTGACCTGATAGAGGTCGCCGTCGACCTGGGCGTCGTCTGTGTCTTCAGTAAAGGTGGAGCGCCAGTAGAAGATACCCGCACCGATGACGAGAAGGATGATGACCGCGATGACAATGAATTTACGGCCGGACTTTTGCGGGATCTCTTCTTCGTCCGGCATGTTGGCGTCGGCACTCTGCCTGTCGCCGCCCTGCTTGATCTGCACGGTGCCGCTGATCTGTGCGGTCTTGGTGTCCTGATGTTCTATTTGCTCTGGCAAGTTACTTTCCTCCGAGATAATCTTTGTAATTTGTCTGCGCGGCGCCTGTGGCGCGGGCCAGCGAAAGCTTGGCTATGTTGTGCTGATAGAGGGCGCTGATGTATTGGTCGTTGGCTTGTTCGACCTGCGTTTGCGCCTGCGAGACGGGCAGGTTGTCGGCTACGCCGGAGCGAAAGCGCTCCTGCGCATCGCTGAGGGCCTGGTTGGCGAGTTCCACATTGGAGCGGGACGAGTCGACGAGTTTTGCCGCGGACTGGATGTCGAGCAGGCTGTCGCGCACATCCTGATTGACCTGCTGGATCTGATCGGAGAGTCTGGCTTTGGCCTGTTCGTACTGGGCGTCGGCTACCTGCTCCTGTCCTTTGGTTTTGGCGATCTGAAGGACAGGCACGCTGATCTGTCCGGTGGCGGAGAAGGTGCCGTGGGAGTGGCCGGGGGTGATGCCGATGTCGCCGTAGTCGCCGGCAAAGCTGGCCACGGGATACTGGTAGGCCTTGGCGGAGGTCTTCTCGGCACTGGCTGACTTTACCTGTTCGGCGTAGGCGGCAAGGTCTTTGCGTGATTTGAGCGCCTGAAGGAAGGCGGCCTGAGGGTCGACATTGTCCAGAGCTTTGAAAGGGACGAGGTCGGTGAGGCGGAAGGCCTGGTCGAGGGGAAGGCCGATGGTGCGGGCGAGGGCTAGCTTGTCCTTCTCGAGGCTGTTCTTCGCCGAGATGAGGCTTTGCTGCTGGTTCTGGTAGTCGACCTGCGCACGGAGCACGTCGAGGCGAGGACTGATACCGGCGTCGTGGTTCGCTACTGCCTGATCGAGCGAGATCTTCGACGTTGCCAGCTGGGAGTTCACCGCTTCGATGCGCGCTCCGTCGGCGATGCAGAGCAGATAGGCGTTGCCTACGGTGAGGACGACGAGGTCACGCGCGTCTTCCGCAGTAAGTTTGGCGCCTTCGAAGTTGTGCTTCGCGGCGATGTAATTTTTTAACGCGGAGACGTTAATCAGATTCTGAGTAAGGTAGGCGCGGAAGTCGACGACCTGGAAGGGGCCGACGATGGGGTTGAAGCCGGGGAACGTAATGCCGAAGGCGGCGAGGTTGATCTGCTGGACCTCGATGCTGGCGGTGGCGGTTACGGTGGGGAGAAGCGCCTGTAGTTCTTCAAGACGCTGGCCGTTGGAGTTTTTCACAGCGGAGGTCTGGAGGATTAGGCCGAGGTTCTGGCGGAGGCCGCGCTGGATCGCGTCGTCAAGCGAGAGGTCGAGTACAGTGTCGGTTGCTTTGCCGGTGACGATGCTGCCGTGGTAGGAGTCCTGTGTCACCTGGGCGCCGTTTTGTCCGGAGGCGTTGTAGAGGCTCTGCTGGGCGGCGGAAACGGGGGAGCTGTCGGTCGCGGTGCCGGGGCCGCTGGGCTGTTTCTGCTGCGACGGTCCGGCGGACTGTGCGTGCCCCTTCGCCAGGCCGGCAGAAAGTAACAAGCAGAGCCCTGTAGAGACAGTCAGGGAGAGGGCGCTGCGCGCGGTTTTGCATTTACACATACGGTTAATCGTACCCTGCATCCTGATTTGATTCCTGGACTAGTTTATTGAAAGCGCGGGAGCGTATCCGCTTTTGCCACAGATGGGTTGCATTAGTATCGGATGCGTTCGATTGCAAAAAATCTTCAAAAGATGCATTCGGTACACTCTGAAGTGGGTTTGTTTGAGCCATTTGTCTGGAGCCATTTTGTCTGAGGATGCCACGAGATGCTTTTAGGGGTCGATGTAGGAACTGGGGGGACGCGGGCGGTAATGATCGACCGCGGGGGCAAGGTGCTGGCCTCGTTTGCCAGCGAACATGCACCTATTCGTTCGGAACATATCGGGTGGGCCGAGCAGGAGCCGGAGGATTGGTGGCGGGCGGCGCGTGAGTCCATTGCAGGAGCCTTGGCGGCTGCTGAGCTTACAGGCGCTGAGATTGAAGCCGTGGGACTGACGGGGCAGATGCATGGATGTGTGATGCTCGATGCGGAGGGCAACGTGTTGCGGCCGGCGCTGATCTGGGCGGACCAACGGACGCAGCCGCAGTGCGACTGGCTGACGGAGAAGATTGGATTCGAGCGGCTGATCGAGTTGACCTGCAATCCGGCGCTGCCGAACTTTACACTGACGAAGCTGTTGTGGGTGCGGGAGCATCAGCCGGAGATCTTCGCGAAGATTGCGCATGTGCTCTGTCCCAAGGACTATGTTCGCTACCGGCTGACGGGCGAGTTCGCGATGGATCTGCAGGAGGCGAGCGGGACGCTGCTGCTGGATGTGGCGAACCGGCGATGGTCGGCGGAGATGGCCGAGGCGGCGGGTGTTCCGATGGCTTGGCTGCCGCGACTGTTTGAGGGGCCGGAGATTTGTGCTCGCATTAGTACGGCCGGGGCTGGAGCTACGGGGCTTGTGGCAGGAACTCAGGTGGCGGCGGGGGCGGGGGATCAGGGCGCGGGAGCGGTGGGGATAGGGATTCTGGAACCAGGGTCAGTGTCGGCGACGATTGGGACCAGTGGGGTGGTGTTTGCGGCCACGGATTCTCCGATAAAAGACCGTCTGGGGCGGCTGCATACGTTTTGCCATGCTGCGCCGGGACGTTGGCATGTGATGGGGGTGACCAATGGCGCGGGGCTTAGTCTGCGGTATTTTCGGGATACGTTTGCGCCGGGGAGCTCGTATGAAGAACTGAGTGCGCTGGCTGGTGAGGCCCCTGCGGGATCGGACGGTTTGATGTGGGCTCCTTATTTGTTTGGAGAGCGGACGCCGCATCTGGACCCGGAGGCGCGGGCGGCGTTTGTGGGAATTACGGCTTCGCATACGCGGGGGCATTTTATTCGGGCGATACTTGAAGGGGTAGCGTTTAGTTTGCAGGATACGTTCAGTTTATTGAGCGAACTCGGGGTCCCGGTGAAGGCTATCCGGCTGGGCGGTGGCGGGGCGCGCGGGGCGCTGTGGAGACAGATTCAGGCAGATGTGTATGGGCATCCGGTGGAGTTGCTGGAGGCGGAGGAGGGTGGGGCATTTGGAGCGGCGCTGCTGGCTGGCGCGGGGATTGGGGTGTGGGAGAGTGTTGAGGCCGCTTGTGCGGCTACGGTGCGAGTGGAGGAAACGATTGCCCCGAAGGATGCGGGCGTAATGGAGGAGGCTTATGGCCGGTATCGGAGGATTTATCCGGCATTGCGTGAGATTCAGGGTCGGGTTAGAGCTTAGAAACGCAGGATGAGATTGGCGGCGGAAAAGGTTGAGCGGTTGTGGCCAGTCGAAGGTATCGGGGTCCTTCCCCATTCGGCTTCGCTCAGGGTCAGGATGACAGCAGGAACCAAGACAGATCGAGGAGGAGTTAGAGATGGGCAGTGAGATTGGCGTGGCGGTGATTGGATTCGGGTTGGCGGGGCAGGTGTTTCATGCTCCGTTTGTGAGTGCGGTTCCCGGATTGCGGCTTGAGGTGATTGTGCAGCGTAAGGGGGATGAGGCCGGGAAGGCGTATCCGTCGGCGCGGATTTTGCGGTCAGTGGAGGAGGCGCTGAAGGACGCGAAGGTGCAGCTGGTGGTGGTGGGGACGCCGAATGAGACGCATTTCGATCTGGCGAAGCAGGCTCTGCTGGCGGGGAAGCATGTGGTGATCGATAAGCCGTTTGCCGCGACGAGCGCCGAGGCGAAGGAATTGAAGGATCTGGCGGAGAAGCAAGGCGTGGTGTTGGCCCCGTTTCATAACCGGCGGTGGGATGGGGATTTTTTGACGGTGCGGCGGTTGTTAGCCGAGGAGGCGGTTGGGCGGCTGGTGACGTATGAATCGCACTTTGACCGGTTCCGGCCGATGCCGCGCGAGAATACGTGGAAGGAGGGGGCGAATGCGGCGAATGGGCTGCTGATGGATCTTGGGCCGCATCTAGTGGATCAGGCGCTGGCGTTGTTTGGTGCGCCGGTCGGGATCACGGCTAGTGTTCGGAAGGATCGGGATAAGACGGATATTGAAGATGCGTTCGATATCACACTCGAGTATTTCGGATATTCGGGACAGCATGGGCTGCGGGCGCATTGCCGGTCGAGCATGCTGGCTTGCGATGCCGCGCCGAGATTCTTGCTGCATGGGACGAAAGGGAGCTTCAAGAAGTACGGACTCGATCCGCAGGAGCCGGCGCTGGTGGGTGGGGCGAAGGTGCCGCGTGCGGGAGAGGGTGAGTGGCTGGCGGATCCGGAGTCGCAGTGGGGGACTCTGACGGTGGCTCCGGTGTTGGCTGATCCGGGGACGCTGGTGCGGACGAAGGTGAAGACGGAGTTGGGGGATTATCGGGGGTACTACGCGAATGTTCGGGATGCGATCCATGGGTTGGCGAAGCTGGCGGTGACTCCGGAGGATGGGTATCGGACGGTGAAGCTGCTGGAGATGGCTCGGGAGAGTTGGGCGGAGAAGAGGACCTTGCCCGTGGAGTTTTAGGCGAGGCTGTCGCGCGATTCGGACTCAAGATTGAACTTTACAAATTTTTATGAGAACTGGCCGCCGAGGAGGCGGCCGTTCTTTGTGTGAAGGCTAACTTCTAGTTCGGCTTTTGGTGTTCGTAATAGTCCTGTCCATGCCATCCCTGCTGGTAGCCGTAGTCATGGGCCTGCTTGTCCGTGTCGTTCTTGTAGGGATGATTGTGGTCCTTGCGTTGCAGGTTCTTTTTATGATCCTCGTAGCCTTCTTTGTTTCCCAACTGGTAGAACTTGTTGTTGACGTATTCGGGATGCTCGTTCCGGTCCTTCTGGTACTGATCGTGGTGATCCTGATCCTGTACGGTGGGAATCGCCAGTGCGGGTGTGACACTCAGGGCCGAGGCGCCAATCGCCAAGGCAGTCAACATCGCCAGTCTGTGTAATTGCTTGTGCATAGTCTCTGTCTCTCCATGTACTTCCAGGAGGTGTGATGCATTCTGGAGCTGTGAGGAAAGAGGTTGTGAGCGGCAATCACTTAAAAAAGACTTGATGAGGTTACAAATTACTGGAATCAGCAGACTTTATTTAGATTGCCCGTAGGTGGCTTTGGCTCCGTGTTTGCGGAAGTAGTGGCGGTCGAGGAGAGATTGGGAGACGCCTTCGCAGTCGGCGCGGAGGGTTAGGGTGTTGTAGGCCATTTTGGCTACCGCTTCGAGGACTACGGCGTTGTGGGCAGCTTCGTGAGGCGTGAGTCCCCAGCAGAACGGGGCGTGGCCGCTGACGAGGCAGGCGGGGATGGCTAATGGGTCGATTTTGTTTTGATGGAAGTGATTGACGATGGCTACGCCGGTCTCGTGGACGTAGCGGCCGGCAATGGCTTCGTCGTGCAGGGACGCAGTACATGGGACTGCTCCGTGAAAGTAGTCGGCGTGGGTGGTGCCGAGCGGGGGGATGGCGAGGCCGGCCTGGGCGAAGCTGGTGGCGAACTCGGAGTGAGTGTGGACGACACCGCCGATGGTGGGGAATTCGCGGTAGAGGAGGGTGTGGGTGTCGAGGTCGGAGGAGGGCTTGAGCTTGCCGTCGATGATTTTGCCGTGGAGGTCGGTGACGACCATGAATTCGGGGACGAGTTCGTCGTAGTCGACACCGGAGGGCTTGATGACGATGAGCCCTTTCTCGCGGTCGATGCCGCTGGCGTTGCCGAAGGTGTAGAGGACGAGGCCGCGCTTGACGAGTTCGAGGTTGGCTTCGAGGACCTGGGTGCGAAGTTCTTTGAGGAGCATGGGTTTCTCCTGGTAGAGGCTAGGGTAAACGTTTTTTAGGCAGGGATGATAGACGAGCCACGAGATGGGAGAAACGCGGATTCCTCCCTGCGCTGCGGAATGACAACAAAAGGGCGCGCAAGAGAAGAGGCAGCGGGTCGCTTGGTAGAGTAGAGCTTATGCAGAGTGATGAAACAGTGAAGATCACGGCGCTCCCGAAGGGGTTTGTCTGGGGCGCGGTGAAGGCGGGGATCAAGCCGAGCGGCAATCCGGACCTGGCGGCTGCGGTTGCGGCCAAAGGAACACATGCGGCGGCGATGTTTACGAAGAACCAGGTGGTCGCGGCGCCGGTGACGGTGGGGCGAAGGCATCTGACGGCTACCGGAGGACGCGTCTCTGCGGTGCTGGTGAATGCGGGGAATGCGAACTGCGCGACGGGGCAGCCGGGGATCGATGCCTGCGTGAAGACGTGTGCGGCAGCGGCGGAGAGCTTTGGCTGCATCTTTGATGAGGTCTTTCCTTCCTCGACGGGGATTATCGGGGTGCCGTTTCCTGGCGAGAAGGTGATGGCTGCGCTGCCTGAGTTGAAGGCCACACTGGGAGATACGCGGGCGCATGCGGAGATGTTTGCGCGGGCGATTATGACCACCGATACGAAGATGAAGGTGGCCGAGGCCGCAGTAGATATTGAGGGTGTGCTGGGCGAAAAGCTGCAGGTGGTGCGGATATGGGGTGCGGCCAAGGGGGCGGGGATGATTCATCCGCAGCTTGGGCCTCCGCATGCCACGATGCTGGTGTATCTGTTTACCGATGTCGTCGCCGAGAGTGAGGAGCTGGGCGATCTGCTGGGGCCGGCGGTGGAGCGGAGTTTTAATTCCATCTCGATTGATGGGGATACTTCGACTAACGATACGGTATTGCTGCTGGCGAGCGGGGGGAGCGGCGTGAAGCTGAATGCACGCAGCGGGGAGGCGTTTCGGGAAGCGCTGCGGGCGGTGTGTGGTTCGCTGGCCTATCAGATTGTCGATGATGGCGAGGGCGTGGGGCATGTAGTGACGCTGCATGTTTCGGGCGCGCGGACGGAGGCGGAGGCCAAGCAGGTGGCGAAGGCGATTGCGCATTCTCCGCTTTGCAAGACGGCGTGGTCGAGCGGCGATCCGAAC
>DATMPD010000262.1:0-26411 GCA_035567955.1 Edaphobacter sp. | reverse complement strand
GTCAGCGGCAACTACTCCATCGTGCTGCCCGTGATCCTCGCCAATACAATCGCCTACGTCATCTCGCGCGTCACGCAACCCATTCCCATCTTCGAAGAGCTCACGCATCAGGATGGTCTCTACCTGCCCTCTATGGAGGAGCTGCGCGAAGAGAGCAACCTGCGCCTCGAAGATGCGCTGCAGCCGGTTACCGTTCCCGTCCTGCAGGGCTCCGAGACGATTGCAGACACTATCCAGTCTTTCGCGCAGTATGAAGACAGCAGAACTGCGTCTGTCGTCCTCATTCACTGTAGCAACGGTCTCTGGTACGCAGCCAGAAGAGAGGAACTGGAAACCCTCTTTTCCCACTCGACCGCTGCTAGCTCCGGTCAATCTCCCGACGCCACTTCAACCGACCAGTCCACCCGGACGATCGAGCAAGCTCTCGGATCAGAGCGAACGCCGATCCTCTTCCCCGATCTTCCTCTCTCCAGCGCTCTGCCGCACTTTCAGCGATGGCCGCTGCTGCCCATCACCAATCGCGCCATGCGCGGATCACTGGAAGGAGTTGTCTCCCTGCAGGATGTCCTCAACCGCTATCAGCAGCAAAGAGGCCATAGCCACTAAACCTTCGCAGCAGCCAGCTCTCCCTCCAACCTCTCTCGCAGCGCAGGCTCCAGATTTCCGCCGCTCAAGACCACAGCGACCTTCCGCGCCTTCGGCAACTCCTCGGCATGAAACAGAGCCGCGGCCAATGTCACCGCACCGCTTGGCTCCGGTACCAGCTTGGTCACGCTCAGCATCACGCGCATGGCGGCAAGAATCTCCTCTTCGGTCACCGTCACAATTCCATCCACAAACCGCAGCACGTGATGGAAGTTCAACACGCCCAGGCTCTGTGTCCTCAAACCATCCCCGATCGTCCGCGTCGTCTTCGCTGCAGGCCACTCCACCAGCGTCTTTGAGTAAAAGCTCTCTTTCGCATCCGCCGCCAGCTCCGGCTCCGCTCCCCACACCTTCACGTCCTGGTCTGCGAGACCAGCCTGCGCGGCCAGCTTCACCGCCGTCGCAATTCCGCTCAACAAGCCACCACCGCTTACCGGCGAGATCACCAGCTCCACTCCCGGCAACTGCTCCACAATCTCGAGGCCGCACGTTGCCTGTCCCGCGATGATCTGCGGTGCGTCGTACGGCGGGATCATCGCATATCCGTGCTTCGCAACCAGCTCCTCCGCCTTCAGTCTTCGATCGGACGATGCTGGCCCCACCTCGACAATCTCCGCGCCCAGCGCTCGCGTCGCCGCCTTCTTTACCTCGGGAGCGTTGTTCGGCATCACGATGACGGCCTTCGCCCCCAGCGCCCGCGCCGCGTAGGCCACACCCTGCGCATGGTTGCCGCTCGAGTATGTAATCACTCCACGCCGCAACGCCTCCGGCGATAACTGCGAGACCATGTTGTAGGCCCCGCGCAGCTTGAAGCTCCCAATCGGCTGCTCACTCTCTGCCTTGATATACAGATCGAACTCGGGCTCCGGAAACTTCCCCATCCGCAACCGCGCCCGCTCCACGCGATAGAGCGGCGTCCTCACCGCAACTCCGGCAATCCGCTCCTTCGCCGCCCGAATCTCATCCAACGTGACAAACTCGCTCATCTACTTTCCCTTCGCGGCATGTACTTCGACAAGTCCATCATAACTGGAGAGGGAACATCGCTAGAAGATCCGTCCCAATCCAAAGAACCACGCATAGTGGCCGCTGTCTCCGACGCTCACCCCGCCAAAGATTGGCCCGATGAATGTCTTGATGATAGCTGCTCCCGAGACATCAAATGGCAGGTTCGGTGTCCCTGGCGGTCCTTCCCACACCTTGCCGATCTCAAAAAATCCTGTGGTATAGATCGAATCCCCAATCACCGGATTCAATCTCAGCAACCGATACATGTATCCAGTCTGAGCCAGAAAATAATCGTTCCCCCGCAGTTCACCCCGATTGTACGCACTCAATCGCAGCGGCCCGCCCAGCGAAAACCCGGCCAGCCCGAGGTTTGCCGCCCCGAAGCTCGTCCCGCCCGATCCGCTCCCAAAGATGATCCCACGACTCCCAACCGGAATGAAGTGCGATATCGTCGTGTCCCATTGCGAGTAGCCGCCCGAACTATTCGGGCTCTGCGTAGAGTACGTATACAGGGTTCGCAACTCCGTACCTCGCGTCGGCACCTGCACGTTGTCCTGCCCCAGATATTGAAACCGCACATTGCTTACAAACGGCGTTATGTGGAACGCCTGTTCAATCGGCGACCCGATCCGCAGCTTCTCGCTGTACCACTGGTAGTCTTCCCCTGCACGCAGCTCGGCCTTCGAGCTGAAGATGTATCCGAGATCGACGCCAAATCCGTTCTTCTCCTCCGTGTACTGCGCCAGCTGCTGGCTGCCAGAAAAAAAAGCAGACACCGTACGCGCATAGTAGGCCCGTGGAGCGACAAAGTACCGTTTCCCCACCACCAGAGGTTTATAAAGCTCACCACTGGCGCCCGCCACCTGGCCCACCGAAGCGTTCACACGAAGCTCCGACCCAGGCCCCGCCATGCCGAAAAACGTAGCCCTTGCGCCCATCCCAAGCTGTATATCATTTACGTTGTTCGACGAGAGAAACACTCCAACATTCAGAAATGGCGGCCCGTAACTTTTCAGGCGCGGCCGCACCAGCAGCCCGGCAGCCCCATCCTTGTCGATCAGGTTATAGCTGATGCTCGAATAGAGTCCACGTCCCTGCAGATCGGTGATCGTCTTCTCAATCTTCTCCGTATCAATCGGTTTGTTCACATACTGTGTGAACTCGTTCGCGATCTCGGTCTGTTGCACTCCATGCATTCCGTAGATGTCCACAAACTTCGGCTCAGGAAGGTACGTCCTGCGCCGGGAGTTTCGCTCCTTCAGATACGCCTGCCAGTCGGCATCGTTCACGGCATACTTTTCCAGCTCCGCCGCATGCTCCTGTGCAACCTCCACACCCTTCGGAATGATCTCCGCACTTCTTTCGAATTCGCCGGAGGTGAATTTGCTCACGTCCGCCTTCAGCAGAATGTTCGCGTCTTTCATGCTCTTCAGTTCATTGGCGGCTATCAATATCTGCACATTTCTTCCCGCCACTCCCACCAGCGATTCCAAAGTGTCCCTTTGAAACGGGCCCGTATCCAGATACACCGCAATCACGATGTCCGCGCCCATGCTGCGTGCCACATCCACCGGAAGATTGTTCACCGCGGCGCCATCGGAGTAGACCTGCGTGCCATGCTCCACCGGAGCGAACACCCCAGGTATTGACATCGTCGAACGCATCGCCTGCGCGAGCGATCCATCCTTGAACACATGCTCTTCGCCTGTAGTGAGATCGGTCGCAACACAACGGAACGGAATCGGCAGGTCGTCAAAGTTCTTCAGTTCCCAGTAAGGCAGCGACTTCTCGTCCAGAAGCAGTCCGACCGCCGAGCCTGAGTTCAACCCGTTCGGAAAGCTGATTCCATGCTTCAAACCAAACTCCAGCCGATTCGGAAACGCAAGCTTGTCTTCCTTCCGCCTGTAGCTCAATGCCGGAAACGGCACCTGTCCGCTCAGCACGGCCGTCCAGTTGATGCCACCGACGAAGCTCGCGATCTCCTGCGGACTCATGCCCGAGGCATACAGCCCGCCCACCAGGCCGCCCATGCTGGTTCCGGCCACGTAGTCCACGGGAATATGGTGCTCCTCAATCCACTCGATCACGCCGATATGCGCAAACCCGAGCGCCCCGCCACCCTCGAACACCAGCGCAACTTTTGGCCGCGGTGCAGGCTGCACGGTCGGCTGCTGCGCTCCTGCGATAAGAGATAAGGTCATCAACGCGGCAAGCAGCACAGCGATCGCGCGAGCATCAAAACGGGTTCTAAAAAAAATGATCGTGCGAAGAAAAATCATTATGGAAGGCCTTACCCAGAGTCTTGGCTCTTCATTCCCACGGTGGCCGAGAATCTTGACCGAACCTGTTCGAGCTCGCCGTCTCCTCAGGCTAGCCAATCCCAGGGCCGCAGTCATCCATTCCGGCGCAGCGAGAATCCACCCCGGCACTATCCGGCCTCTATACGTATTTCTACGATTCCGGCACAACTCACTCGGCAGTCAGCGCATCGGCAAGCTCGATCGCCCGCAAAGAAAAAGACGCCCGCGAAGGACGCCTTCCGCTTCCAGACATCAGCGTCAGATCTCCAGGATCAGATCTCCAGAATCACCGGCATAATCAACGGCCTTCGGCTCGTGCTCTTCTGGATGTAACGTTTCAGATCATTGCGAATCTTCTCTTTGATCACGCCATAATCGGCCTTCTCTTCCGTGGAAGAGCCGTCAAGTGTCCGCTGCACCACTTGCCGGGCCTCCGCGATCAAGCTCTCTTCCGCAATCGCCGTCCCCCGCATCACGATCTCAGGAGGATTCTCGAGCCGCCCCGTCCGCTTGTTGATCTGAATAATCGGCAACACGATTCCGTCCTCGCTCAGGTGCTTGCGGTCGCGAATCACGATGTCTTCCACGACGTCCGTCGAGGTTCCACCCGAGTCAATGCAAACCCGGCCGACGGTGACCTTGCCCGTCTTCGCAGCCGAGCCCTTGTCTACCTCCAGAACGTCGCCGTCCTCCAGCAGAATCGCCTTCTCCACCACGCCCATCGAAGCGGCCAGCTCGGCATGACGCTTCAGATGGCGATAGTCGCCGTGAATCGGAATGAAGAACTTCGGACGCACCAGGTTGATCATCAACCGCAGCTCCTCCTGGCTTCCATGTCCGCTCACGTGGATCAACCCGGAATGCCCGTCATCGTAGATCACATCCGCATCGCGCCGTTCCAGGTGATCGATCATCCGGTAGATCGATTTCTCATTGCCCGGGATCACTCGCGAGCTCAACAGCACGGTATCGCCTGCGTCGATCTTCGCAAACTTGTGGTTGTTCACCGCGGCCCGGCTCAACGCGCTCATCGGCTCGCCCTGCGTCCCGCTGATCATGATCAGCAGCTTGTTCGCGGGAGTATCGCGAATCTGCCCCGGATTGATCACCAACCCCTGGGGCGGATCCAGATACCCGAGGTCCTGCGCAATCTCGGTCGAATTATCCAGCGACCGCCCGATGATCGCGACCTTGCGGCCATGTTGATGCGCCAGCTCCATCGCTAGACGAATCCGATGGATCGACGAAGAGAAGCAGCTGAAGAACAGTTTCTTCTTAGCCTGCGAAAAAATCTCATCCAGCCGCGGCCGCACCGCCCGCTCACTCGGCGTATATCCGCTGCGGTCCACGTTGGTCGAATCCTGCAACAGCACAAGCACGCCCTGCTTGCCCAGTTCCGCGAACGAATGCAGATCGAACGGTTTATTGTCCGGCGGCGAAAGGTCGATCTTGAAGTCGCCCGTATGCAACACAACTCCAACCGGCGTATGAATCGCCAGCGCAACGCAGTCCACCAGCGAGT
This sequence comes from Edaphobacter sp., assembly GCA_035567955.1. Classification (GTDB taxonomy): domain Bacteria; phylum Acidobacteriota; class Terriglobia; order Terriglobales; family Acidobacteriaceae; genus Edaphobacter. Next base: position 20,936 of record DATMPD010000262.1, on the reverse strand, counting down.
GCGTCACCCGGATCGGCATAATCGAAAACGGTCCCAGCGTCAGCCGTCTTCCGGGAATCATCTCAATCAGATCCGCATCGTCCAGCAGATTATGTTCTTCGAGCTTGCCCTCAACAAAGGCCAGGGTGAACTCGGTTCCATACACCGGAACATTGAGCTCCGACAGAATCCACGGCAGCCCGCCAATGTGGTCTTCGTGCCCGTGGGTCAAAAGAATCGCGCGAACCTTCTCGCGGTTTTCCGTCAAATAGCTGATATCCGGGACAACAATGTCCACACCCAGCAACTCTTCTTCAGGAAACATCAGACCGGCATCGATGACAATAATGTCATCCTGCCAACGAATCGCCAGGCAGTTCATACCGAACTCACCAAGCCCACCCAGCGGAATCAACTTCAATTTATCTTGTGCCATCAAGCCTTAAGCTTACCATCGCTGTCTGAAACCCTTTGTGAAGCTCACAGTTCCAAGGTCGTAGGGTTCGCCGCCCGCCGCCTGCAGCGAGCGATCGTGCCCCCCGCAACGCAAGGCCACGGTTCCCCTACGCGATTGACGGGTGTCGCTTACCGAAATCGGTTGCTTGTTCAAATGCATGCGCCAGCTGCAGGACGCTGAAATCCCGTTTATCGCGGCCAACAATTTGCAGTCCGACGGGAAGACCTTCGGCAGTAGAGCCGGCCGGCACAGAGGCTGCAGGGTTTCCGGTGGCCGAGATGTACCAGCAGGACTTCATCCAGTCAATATAGTTCTCAAAGTGCACCCCTGCGATCTCGGTTGGATAAGGCGTGTTGATGTCGAAGGGGGGTAGCTGCGTCGTGGGGAGGATGAAGTATTCGTACTTCTCGAGGAAAGCCTGGAAGCGGCGCCACATGAGGCTATGGGCGGCCTCGGCATGCGCGATGTCCTGGCCGGTAAGTTTCATGCCAGTCTGAATTTCCTCCTTAAGGGTGTCCTTGAAGGCGTCGGGGTGCTTCTGCAGCATCGTGCCGTAGTTGGCGGCACTGACCCACATCCGTAGAGTGCGGAAGGAGATTTCCGCAGGGGAGAAGTCGGGCTCAGCCTGCTCGACTATGCAGCCGAGAGATTCGAACGTAGCACGATGCGCGTCGACTACGGCGCGCACGCGTGCGTCGAAGGGGACGCCGCCGAGGTCCTTAAACCAGGCGACGCGCACACCCTTGAAGCTGCGACCGAGCGGGCGGGCGAAGAGTTCGCCGGGCTCGTTGATTGCGAGCGGTGTGTTGGGATCGGGGCCGGCGATCGTGCTGAGCGCGAGTGCCAGGTCGGCAGAGGAGCGGCCAAGGCATCCGTTGGTGCTCAGAGTCGACCAGGCAATCCCAGCCTTGGGATTGGGAACGCGGCCGATAGAGGGACGGAAGCCGACAACGTTGCAGAATGCGGCAGGATTGCGCAGCGAACCTCCGGTGTCAGAGCCGCTGGCGACCGGCACCATGCCGCAGGCCAGAGCGACGGCCGCGCCTCCGGAGGATCCGCCACAAGTTTTCGTCAGGTCGTACGGGTTGCGAGTGGCTCCGAAGACACTGTTGAAGGTCTGCGAGCCTGCGCCGAATTCAGGTGTGTTGGTCTTGCCGACGATGATGGCGCCCGCCCGCCGCATGCGCTCCACCAGGATGTTGTCTTCAACAGGGATATTGTCCTTGAAGAGCGGCGATCCAAACGTGGTGCGAATACCGCGGGTATCGATGAGGTCCTTGTGGGCTACAGGCAGGCCATGGAGCGGGCCGAGCGGCTCGTTACGCGCCTGCATCTCATCGGCCTTCGCGGCGGCTTCAGTAGCCATCTCCGCCGTCAGGGTGACGATTGCGTTCACCTTGGGATTGACCCGTTCGATCTGCTTGAGGTGCTCGGCGAGCGCCTCGCGGGCCGACAACTTCTTCGCGCGAATCAGCTGCGCCATCTCGACTGCACTGGTGAAGCAGATTGGGGAAACCGGAGATTCGGCCTTGAGAGACCCAATGGGCAAGAGAGATGCGGCAATGCCGGTCAGGACTTCCCGGCGAGTGGGCTTGTCTGTGAGCATGTGGGTGACTTTATCATCCTCTGGGGACCGCCCCAACAGAAAGCTGAACCCACACCTCGTCGACGATGGAACAAATGACATTTACGAAGGGCAGCAGCCGACTCCACTCGCTCCGGACGCCTTGCATGGATGGAACCGCTTTCACCCCTCTCGCATCCAACTGCTGTCGCGCGCGGTCTCAATATTCAACCGAACGGAGGTACTCATGTCCACCACCGCGGAACAGTACGACGCAATCGTCATCGGCAGCGGAGAAGCAGGCAAATACATGTCGTGGACCCTCGGCGCACAGGGACAACGCGTCATCGCCATTGAGGACAAGCGCATCGGCGGAGCCTGTCCCAACGTCGCCTGCCTTCCCAGCAAGAACGTCATCCACAGCGCCAAAGTAGCTCAGTACTTCCAACGCGGCGCCGAGTTCGGCATAGTCCACGGCGACTGGCGCGTCGATATGGCCGGCGTCAACGCCCGCCGCCAGAAGCTGGTCGACGGCAACGTGCAGGTCCACCTCGCCAACTTCGCCAAAAGCCACGCCGAGATCGTGATGGGCTTCGGCCGCTTCGTCGCGGAGAAGACTGTTGAAGTGGCACTCAACGCTGGCGGAACGCGCACCCTCCGTTCCGACCGCATCTTCCTCAACACCGGCTCCCGCGCCACGATCGAACCCATTCCCGGCCTCGCCGAATCCAACCCGCTCACCCACATCGAAGCTCTCGAACTCACCGTCCTTCCCGAACACCTCCTCGTCCTTGGAGGCGGATTCATAGGCCTCGAACTCGCCCAGGCCATGCGGCGCTTCGGCGCCCGTGTCGCCATCATCGAGCGCAACCCCAGCATCGCCCACCGCGAGGATCCCGACGTCATCGAAGGCCTCCAGCAACTCTTCCACGACGAAGGCATCGAGATCGTCGACAACGCGACGCTGACCCGTGTCGAAGGCACCTCCGGCAAATCCGTCACCCTGCACGTGACCCTGCCCACCGGCGAAACCACAATCCAGGGCTCGCATCTCCTCGTCGCCACCGGCCGCACCCCCAACACGCAAAACATGGGCCTCGAAGTCGTCGGAATCAAAACCACGCCCGCCGGCCACATCCATGTCAACGACCGCCTCGAAACGACCGCACCTGGCGTCTGGGCCATGGGCGACTGCGCCGGCTCCCCTCACTTCACCCACATCTCCTTCGACGACTTCCGCACCGTTCGCGACAATCTCGCCGGAGCCAACCGCACCACCGCCGGCCGCCAGATTCCATCCTGCGTCTTCATCGACCCAGAGCTGGCCCACGTCGGCCTGACGGAGAACGAAGCAAAACAGCAAGGAGTCGCTTACCGTCTGGCGAAGATCCCCATGCAGGCCAACCTACGCGCCCTCACCCTCTCCGAGACTCGCGGCTTCGTCAAGGTCCTCATCTCTGAAAACGATCGCATCCTCGGCTTCACCGCCTTCGGCACAAGCGGCGGCGAGCTTCTTCCGGTCATCCAACTGGCAATGTCCGCCGACCTGCCCTACACCGCGATCCGATCTCTCATCTTCACCCACCCGACCGTCTCGGAAGGCGTCATCAACCTGCTCACCGCCGTCCCGCCACTAACTCCGGGCAGCCCCACACCCGCAAGTCACTAGCCGCCGCCGGAGGAAGATTTCCACGGAAATATTTAAAAAGTTGGCATGTTTTTAGCAGCGTAAAAAGTGGTGCTTAAGCACCACGATTTACCACGCAATTCACCACAACTTCACCACGATTTACCACCACAAATCACCGCAAAATGTCCTCTAACACCAACGAAAGTTCGGTTTTCTCGTCCCGATATTTAACTATCACCGGAGCCGCCAGACTCAACCCCCACTCCGCACCGTTGCCCTTCGAAACCGCTCGCGACCCCGGCACCACCACCGCTCCTTCAGGAATGATCAGCGGCATCTCCGCAGAAGCCTTGTAGATCTCTCCCTTTACCAGGTCATACACCGGCGTTCCCCGCGTCAGCACGGTCCCTGCAGCCAGAACCGCCCGCTTCCGCACCACAGTTCCCTCATAAACGCCCGTATTCCCGCCAATCAGACAGTCATCCTCAATAATGACGGGGCTAGCATTCACCGGCTCCAACACCCCGCCAATCTGCGCCGCCGCACTGAGATGCACACGCTTGCCAACCTGCGCACAACTTCCCACCAGCGCATGCGAATCCACCATCGTTCCCTCATCCACATACGCCCCCACATTCACATACGACGGAGGAATCACCGCAACCCCTTTCGCAACATAAGCTCCCGTGCGCACGCTGACGCCTCCGGGCACCACACGCACTCCATCGGCCACAACAAACCGCCGCACCGGGTACGTATGTTTATCGATAAAACGCAGCGTTTCCCCACCCATCTCCATCATCGTTCCAATGCGAAACCCCAGCAAAATCCCACGCTTCACCCACGCGTTCACTCGCCACCCGAGCGGACAAGCAGCATCGGGCTCCGCCGAACGAAGTTCTCCCGCCTCCAGCGCTGCACGAAGTTCCAGGAATGAATCTAACGCCTGAGCATTGCCAATCGCTTCTGTTCCCTGCGCAAACCAATGCTCAATCTCTGTCTCTAACGTCTTCAATCAATCTCTCCAGTGGTTCCTGTACTTTTTTTGCAGGCAGTTTTTCTAGAACATTCTCAGGTCTTCGCCGGTGGGCGGAACTCCCACCAACATTCCCAGCTCACCCACCATCCGCTCCAGCTTACGACGCGTCGCGTCCGACACAGGCAGCATCGGCAGCCGCAGCACGTCTTCCCCGCGTCCAAGCATCTGCAGCACAGCCTTCACCGGAGCCGGACTGGCCTCCCAGAAATGCGCCTGCATAAGACGGAAGAACTGCCGGTTGATACGCCGCGCATCCACCCAATCGTTTTCTAACGCCGCTCGGACCATCCGCGCCATCTGTCCGGGAATAACATTCGACGCTACCGAGACCAGTCCGGCGCCACCGAGTGCAAGAATCGGCAGGGCCAGACCGTCATCACCGGCGAACACCTTGAAGCTTCGCGGCACAGTCGTCAGCAACTCTGTAATCTGCGCGATATTCCCGCTGGATTCTTTGATCCCGATGACATTCTTCAGGTCCGCCAGACGTAACACGGTAGCCGGCTCCAGGTTCGCGCCGGTCCTTGGAGGAATGTTGTACAGCAGCACAGGCAACTCGGTCGCCTCGGCGATTGCACGGAAGTGCTGATACTGCCCCTCCTGCCCTGGCCTGTTGTAATAAGGATTCGCCGTGAGAATTCCCGTCAATCCATGCACTCGCGACAACTTGCGTGCGCGCGCCACGGCTTCGTGCGTCGCATTGTGCGTACAGCCGGCAAATACCGGAACCCGGCCGGCAGCCGTGGCCACGACGATCTCAATGACACGCAGCCACTCCGCTTCGGTCAGCGTCGAGGCCTCGCCTGTCGTTCCGCACGGCACGAGGAAATCGACTCCGCTTTGAATCTGCCAGTTCACCAGCGCATGCAGCGCCGGCTCATCCACGCCGCCATCCCGTCGAAAGGGAGTTACCAGCGCCGTTCCGCAACCCATCAATTCCATAATGAATGTAAGTTTACCGCGTCAGGTTTGTTGATTTCGTGGCAGATTGCTTTACGGCCTCAAACGACTGCAAAAAAGCCCCTGCGAGATTGCAGGGGCTTTCAGTTTGTCCAGGCTCTTTAGCCGCGATACAGTTCCGACGGCACATGAAACTCGGGCAGATGCAACGAAGCCGCACCATTCGCGGCTCCAGGCGGCATATCCATGCATTTCACAAAAGCCGTCTGGAACTTCTCCATCTCGGCCTTGGTTCCAACCGTGATGCGCACGTAGTTCGGCATCGCCGACCAGGTGCGGCCAATGGCGACGTTCTCCTTCAACATTGCGTTCTGAAACTCCTTGCCTGGGCGCTTGACATCGACCATGAACATATTGCCCTGCGAGCCTGGAACGATCTTGTAGCCGTGCTTGGTGAGAAACTCCAGCGTCTCCGAGCGGATATCCGAGTTAATTTTCTTCCGCAGCGGCACCAAGTCTTTGTCCTGGAGACTGGCGCGAGCAGCGGCGGCGCTCGTGATTGAGATGCTCGCCAGGCTCCGGCTCGGTCCCCCAACATTCCCGAAGCGTTCGATCAGATCTGGTCGCGCCACAGCAACACCGGCTCGTATCCCGGCCATTCCGTAGATCTTCGAGAACGTGCGCATCACGATCACGTCCTTATCCTGCGCGACCAGGTCGATGCAGGATTCATCGTTCGAGAAGTGATGATAGGCCTCATCGATGATGACGACCGAACCCTTGGGCTTGTTGTTCACCAGCCACACAATGTCTGCCTTCGGCGTCATGGTGCCGGTCGGGTTGTTCGGGTTCACGATGTAGTAGGCGCCCGGCGATGGATGTGCCTTGACCATTGCCTTCACATCATGCGCGTAGCTAGCAGTCAGCGGCACCGGATACTTTGGAGCCTTCATCGTGTCAGCCGCCCGCGGCCCCTGCTCGTAGCTCGGATCGCCGTAGACCAGCGGCTTGTCCGGGCCAATGTTGGACATCAGCGCCAGGTCGAGTGGACCGCCTGAACCCGGGAACAGAGCAGAATAATCTTTCTTCAGTCCAAACTGCTCGTTGAATACGTTGATGGTTTTTACATATTCGTCGAAGTGATAACGGCCGCCCAGTGTAGCCGTGCTACATATCGCCGTCAGGGCGGATTGCGCCGGCCCAAGCGGATTCTCGTTCGAACTGATGATGACTGTGTCGGGCGAAAGCTGCATGCCGCGCATCCCATCACGCCGGCCAGATGCCACTGGTGCTTGCGTGGCAGGCTGCTGAATCCCAGCAAACGCTGGATACGTTGTAGCCGCTGCTGAAGCTGCACCAAGGATTCGCATGAACGATCTGCGCGAAACACCTTGCGTCAAATTGGAATTCATAAAAGTTCTCCTCGATAAGGTCTGGTTTGTAGAGATGCAGCGCCGCGGCGACAGGTGGAGAATCGCCAACTGAGGATCAGAGAATGAGCTGATGCTTCCTGCAAAAACGACTTCGCCTTGCAGCTACTATTCTTTTGTGAACTTTGTGAATGAGGCGGACCGTGGCCCGATTGAGTTTCAATTTACCGCGAATTTCCCGCAAATACCAGAAAAATTCTGCATGGGGGGAGGAAAATCCGCTAAAACAGCCTGCTGGAGGCTTTGCACGTGTTCCGCGACCGGTCTGGCTGCGCTCTCAACAGGCGGATTCTGCTTCGCTAAACCCACTCGCCCTTGCGCATCAGTGGCTCTGCTGCGCCATCCGCGGTCACTCCGTCCACGTCCATCTCACCGGATCCAATCATCCAGTCCACGTGAATCAGGCTGGTATTTGCACCCAACGCAGCCAACTGCTCAGTATCCATCTTCTCGCCGTCGATGATGCATGTCGAATAGGCTTGCCCCAAAGCAATGTGGCTCGCCGCGTTCTCATCAAACAATGTATTCCAGAAGAGCACACCACTCTGCGCTATCGGCGAGGAGTGTGGCACGAGCGCCACCTCTCCGAGTCTCCGGGCTCCATCATCGGTACTAATCAGCCGGTTGAGGACATCCTCGCCAGCGGTCGCCGTCGCTTCAACGATCCTGCCATTCTCGAAACGCACCGCAATATTTTCGATCAGCGTGCCTTGGTGCGACAACGGCTTCGAAGCACGCACTGTCCCGTTCACGCGATCCTTGTGCGGGGTTGTAAAGCACTCCTCGGTGGGGATATTCGGCTGACAGTAGACGCCGTTCCCAGCCGTCGTGCCGCCGCCCGCCCATAGGTGATCGTCCGCCAGGCCTACGGTCAAGTCCGTTCCTGGGCCCTTGAAGTGCAGGGCCGAAAACCTCTTCGTATTCAGCATATCCATGCGCTTCTTGAGTCTTGCGCCGTGCTCGCGCCACTCCTGCACCGGATCGTCGACGGCGACGCGTGAGCCGATGAAGATTGCGTCCCACAACTTCGCAACGGCAACATTCTCCGGTTCACCGGGAAACACCAGCTTCGCCCACTCCGGCGTCGCACAGGCAACAATCGTCCAGTTGATCTCATGCCGAGTAATCAACTCCATCGCCGGCTTGCCTGCCTTCGACGCCGCGACATTGGCCCGAGCCACCTTCGCCGGATCCTGCCTGGCCAACAGCGCAGGGTTCGCGCCGGCAATCGCCAGCCGAGCCGCTCCACTCCGGAAGCCCGCGGCTATGCCGTCATGCAACCAGGTCGGCGCATAGTCGAAGCTGGCGTCGGCCGCATATTCGTACCGCGCCAGCACGCTTGGATCATCAGAGTAAAACGTCGTGACCAGCAGCGCGCCTGCTTTATAAGCATGCTCCGTAATTCGGCGCGCCAGCGAGACGGCTTCCAAGGGGGCGGACATAATCAACTCCTGGCCCGCGCGCAGCCCGAGACCCACCTGCACCGCAACCTCGGCTAACCGATCCAACTTCTGGTCGAACGTCAGGTCCGCAAAATTCGTCTTCGTTGCCACTTCCATCACGCTCATAAAAATTCCTCGCAACTGCAATTACATCTGGGTGTAAACATCCTGAAAGTCGTAGCATCCGGTTCGCGACGACAGCCATTCCGCGGCTCGCACGGCACCTTCGGCGAACCCGCGCCTTGAAAAGGCCTCGTGAGTCACTACCAGGCGATCCGAGGCACTGCGCGCTTGGAGAGTGTGTACTCCCATCACTTCGCCCTCGCGCTTCGCCTCGATTGGCACGCGGGATAGGCCAGACGCGTTCTCAACTGCTTTAACCAAACTGAGTGCTGTCCCTGATGGCGAATCCAGCTTGCTGGCATGGTGCGTCTCTTCTATTGAAAACTCATAGCCCGCATTCTTCAAGGCCTTGCCCATCGTGGCTGCAATCTGCAACATCACCTGCACACCGATTGAAAAGTTAGTGCCGTACAGCAAGCCCGCCTGCTTGCGTTCAGCCAGTCCACGCATATCCGGCAACTTGTCGTACCAGCCGGTGGTTCCGATCACCATCTTCGCGCCGGTCGCGAGACACGCACGCATATTCTGAACCGCAGCCTGGGGCGTAGTGAAGTCGATCACGACGTCAAACCCAGCGACAAACGGAGGCGTGAGCGCGGAGGCGCCTGCATTCTCCTTTGCGTCCAGCACATGCACGCTGTGGCCGCGCTCCGCGGCAACCTCCGCAACCAGTTTGCCCGTCTTGCCCATACCCAAAACTAATACCCGCATTGTGAGCCTTCCTAAACCTGACTATTGAGTTGAACCCGGTTCGCGACATCGAACACCGTCTCATCGGGGTTGGCAAAGAAGTGCTCATGCAGGCTCCGCACAGCCTCCTCTACATCCTCCTCGTCGATCATGAAGCTCATGTTGATCTCGCTCGCCCCCTGCGAGATCATCCTCACATTCACATGGCTGATCGCGCTGAAGACCTGTCCGGCAATGCCGTTGTGGCCGCGAATGTCCTCACCCACGAGGCAGACCAGCGCCTTGTGCCCCTCCATCTTCACATCCGCAATCTTGGCCAGTTCCGCGCAGATCTCCGGTAGCTGCTGGTTGCTGTCTACGGTAACTGAGATGCTAACTTCGCTGGTCGATACCATATCGATCGCACACTTGTACTTGTCGAAGACGTCGAACACCGCTTTGAGATATCCATGCGACATGAGCATCCGGCTGGCAACGACGTCGATGATCGTCAGCTTCTTCTTTGCGGCGATGCTCTTGAATGGGCTCGCGCACTTTGCCGCCATCGCGGTAATCTTTGTGCCTTCGTTCTCCGAATTGCGTGAGTTCAACACCCACACCGGAATGCTCTTCTGCACTGCGGGCAGGATAGTAGCCGGGTGCAGCACCTTCGCACCGAAGTAAGCCAGCTCCGCTGCCTCCTCGAAGCTGATCGTCTTCACTCTGAGCGCGTCCGGACAGATTCGCGGATCGGTCGTCATGATTCCGTTCACATCCGTCCATATCTCGATCGCGCCAGCATGCATTCCTCCACCGACCAGGGCCGCGGTGTAGTCGCTTCCCCCTCGGCCGAGCGTTGTCGTAATCCCCTCCGCCGTTGCTCCGATAAAGCCACCGAGTACCGGGGTCTTTCCGGCGTCGATGTGCGGCAACACGATTGCGGCAAGCTTGGCCTCAATCGCAGCCTCCTGCGGCACCGCTTTGCCGTAGCTCGCATCGGTCATGATGCAACTGCGTGCATCGACGTGAGCGCCCTGCAACCCCTGCTCCTCAAACGCTTCGGCAATGATCCTGCTTGAAAGCCTCTCGCCGAAACTTAACACCAGGTCATTCGTGCGAGGAGTCAGTTCACCGACCGCGGCGATGCCTCGCAGCAGATCGTCCAGTGCGTCGAACTCCTGGTGAAGCGTCACCTGCAAACGGTTGAAGCGTTCCGGCTCCAGTAAAGCCGTCGACGTATCGATATGCCTGTGTCGCAGGCGAGCCCCGATAGCCAGTGCTCCTGCCTTATCCCCGCGACCGGCGGCAGAGGCTGCAGACAGCAGCAGGTCGGTCACCTTGGCCATCGCCGATACAACGACGACAGCCTCCAACCCACGCTCTCGCCGTCCACGAACGATAGCCGCAGTCCGCTTCATAGCCTGCGCGTCCTCAACCGAGGTGCCGCCAAATTTCATTACCACCAATCTTTCGCGCGCCACGCTCAAGCCGTCACCGCCACGGCCTTCGCCGAAACTGTTCTCGTCGCAACGCCAAGCTTATCGAGCTTACCCGTCCGGGCCAATACTTCGGCGTTCAACAACGCTGCGCCCGCAGCCCCGCGAATGGTGTTGTGCGAAAGGACAACGAACTTCCAGTCCAGCAGATTGCACTCACGCAGCCGGCCCACCGTAGCTGCCATGCCGTTTCCACGCATCCTGTCCAGCCGCGGCTGCGGTCGGTCGATGCTCGCGTCATATTCCACGGGCTGGTCCGGAGCCGTCGGCAAATGCAGGCCCTGCAGCGGCAGAAACTCGTTCCAGGCCTCGAGAATCTCTTCCCGCTCGGCCTTCTTTTTGAACTTGATGCTCACGCACTCAGTATGTCCATCCTCAACCGCGACTCGGTTGCAATGCGCACTCACCTTCGCGTCCAACAACTCGACCCTTCTGCCATCCAGCCGGCCCAGCAACTTGCCAACCTCTTCCTGTAGCTTTTCTTCTTCGTTCTTGATGAACGGCACCACATTTCCCAGAATGTCCAGCGAGGCAACGCCCGGATATCCCGCGCCGCTCACTGCCTGCATAGTACTCACAAATAAGCTTTCAATTCCGAATCGCTCCTCCAGCGGCTTCAGCGCGAGCACCAGTCCAATCGCGCTGCAGTTCGGGTTGGTAACGATATAGCCGCCGCTCTCTCTGCGCCAGCTCTGGGTCTCGATCATGAAGAGATGGTCGGCGTTGACCTCCGGCACCACGAGGGGCACATCGGCCACCATCCGAAACGCGCTCGAGTTCGAGATCACCGCACACCCGGCCGCAGCGAACTTCGGCTCCAGCTCCCGTGCGATGTCCGCGTCGAGCGCAGCAAAGATAATCTTCGGGAGCTCGACCGCAGATCCCTCCGGCACATTCGGCTGTAACGTCATCGCCGCAACCCGCGGGGGCAAAGGAGTATCCAGCTTCCACCGGCACGCCTCAGCGTACGTCTTGCCGGCGCTGCGATCGCTCGCCGCCAGCCACGCAATCTCAAACCACGGATGATTGCTCAACAACTGAATGAATCGCTGCCCAACCATACCGGTAGCGCCAAGAATGCCAACCCTGCGTCGTTCCATATCCTCTAAGGATAACGCGCCGCAAGGACACCGTCACTGGCAGCCTATTTAAACACTAGTAGTCGGCTCTGCTCCTGCGTCGGATCTGATGACCGCCGCCACCCCAGACCAGGAGCGCCGCCACCAGATGCACCAGAAACCACAGCGTTAATCCCTGGTCCACATAGATCAGATACAGCACCAGAATCCGCGGCAGAAAGATCCAAAACAGCAGTGGAATAATGCCATTTAGATGAAAAGGGAGTAATACTCCTTGCAACCATGCCACCGCCAGCGCGATCCTTGGCAAAAACAGCGCAAACACCAGGAACCAAAGCGGCAGCCGATTCACCACGAAGGCAAGGTTGAAGTTGAACTGCGCCGTACGCTGTACCGCCTCCGTCAACACCACCAAACCTGCACTCATCGCGCCTCCGCCATTCCGTCGATATCACTTTACATTGAAGCTGAAGTCCGCCTTGGCCGTCCCCTTCGGCTGAATCGTTACCGTCATCGTCTGTTCGCCCATCTTCTCGTGCACCGCCGCCAAAGTATACGTTCCGGCTGGCAATCCAGCGATGCTGAAGTGACCATCTGCGCCGGTCACCGCAAAAAACGGCGTCGCTGACACGTTGATAAACGCATTCATCCAGGGATGGTTATTGCACCGTACCGGCATCATCTCCTCCGGGCGGTTGAACTGCTTCACCTGCGGCGTGCCCTTGGGGCCTTGCGAAATATCGATCGGCTGGTCGCCCGTTGTCGGCATCGTATGGACGTTGTGCATCGTTCCATCCGAGTTGCGAAACTCTACCGACCCACCCCGAATCAGCGCAATCACATGCGGAACATATTTGCAGCCAACCTGATCCATCACAACCGGAGCCGGTATCGGCGCAGTCGCCGACATCGCCGCCGGAGGCCCGCTCTTGATATACACGTACACATTCGCCAGTTTGCCGTCATGCGCGGCATATTGTTCGGCGAAGTTGTCCCCGCCCGTAATCGAACACACAGGATCCATGCTCATGTCGATCTTCACTGGCGCCGGCGGCTTACCGGAGAGATGGATCGTTCCACTCACGGTTCCCAGCGTCGCCGGATCCGGCGGAGCACTCGCCGGAGACACGGGAGGTCCCTCCCGCTTGGTTCCATTGTCAGTTGTCTGAGCTTGTTTGCTTGTATCGCTCGACTTGCATCCCGTTGCGGCACCCAATACGCCACCTGCCAGCGCCGCCGTCATCAACCAACCACACATCCGCCTCATGCAACCTCTTTCCTACATTCTTGCTGAGAACCATCACCGAATCTCACGCGCTGAAAGCAACCTAAGCCTGGATCACCGGCGCTTCCATTGCCTGAAGCACCGCATCCGAAAACGCCTTTGTTCCGCTGGTGCCACCAACATCCCTGGTCAGCGTCTTGCCCTCACGGTAAACCTGCTCGATTCCCGCCTGCACCCGTTCCGCAGTCGCGCCCTCATTGATGTGATGCAACATCAGCACCGCGCTTTGTAACAGAGCAGTCGGGTTGGCCCTATCCTTGCCGGCTATGTCGGGCGCCGATCCATGCACGGCCTCAAAGATCGCGCACTCAGTCCCCAGGTTCGCGCCCGGGACAAGTCCGAGTCCGCCCACAAACGCGCTGCATAGATCGCTGAGGATATCGCCATACAGATTTTCGGTCAGCAGGATGTCGTACTGGTACGGATTCATCACCAGCTGCATGCAGGTATTGTCGACGATATGTTCGTTGTACTCCACCTCCGGAAAGCCCTCCGCAACCGTCCGGCAGCACCGCAGGAACAGGCCATCCGACAGCTTCATGATGTTCGCCTTATGAATTGCGTGAACCTTCTTGCGATCATGCTTACGTGCGTAATCAAACGCAAACTTTGCGATGCGGGTCGAACCCTTCTCCGTAATGATTTTCAGGGCCTGCACCACGCCCGGCACCACCACATGCTCCAACCCGGCGTAAAGATCTTCCATATTCTCGCGAACGGTGATGATATCGAGACCCGGATACCTGGTCTTCAACCCAGGCAGATTTTTCACCGGCCTGAAGTTCGCGAACAGTTCAAATTTTTGCCTCAGCGTGACATTGATTGAAGCGAATCCTTCGCCAATCGGCGTTGTCACTGGACCCTTCAGCGCAACCCGATTTTGTTCGATCGAGTCAAATAACGCCTTGGGGATGTACTCCCCGGTCTTTGCAAACGCATCTGCCCCGGCATCGAAGCGATGCCACTCAAACGCCACCCCTGTCGCCGCACCCGCCGCCTCCAGGATCCTCACCACAGCGCCAGAGACCTCCGGCCCAATCCCATCTCCCGGAATCAAGGTAATCCTGTGCGTCTTCCTGGTCGCCATCATCCTTACCGCCTTCTCTTTGGGTCTTTTCCGTCGAGCAACTCTTCGAGCTCGGCCTTGAACTCGCGAACGTCTTTGAAGTCCCGATACACGCTCGCGAACCGGATATAGGCCACAGTGTCGATAGCCTTCAGCCTGCTCATAATCAACTCGCCGACCTCGCTCGTCGACCGTTCCCGTTCGGGTGAATCGACCACATAGGCCTCGGTCTCATCCACAATCTGTTCCAGCTTCACTGCCGCAACAGGCCGCTTCTCGCAGGCGTGGAGCAGTCCACTCAGCACCTTCTGCCGATCGAACTTCTCCCTCCGCCCATCCTTTTTGACCACCATATAAGGGATCTCGTCGATCCGCTCATACGTCGTAAATCGCTTGTTGCAGCCCTCGCATTCCCGCCGCCGGCGAATCGAATCCGCGTCTTTACTTTCGCGTGAATCAACAACTCGATCCTGGCTGAAACCACAGTAGGGACACTTCATCGGAATATATTGATTCTATCAGCGCTACAGTTGCGCCGTTCCGCCTCTATCGGCCCGCGCGACCCGTCCAGTACAGGTCATCACCGCTGTCCCACCCCGACATCTGCAGTCTCCACTGCCGCTCCCGCTGCTTCGCTTTCCTGTGCGATTCGCTTCAGGCTCACATGCTCCACATGCGAATAGATAAACCCGGCTGGGATGATGCACAGGAAGGTCACCACTAACAGGATCGCTCCACACGCCGTCGCTGCTTCAATCGGTGCTCCATAGAACGTGTGCATCGCCGTCGCCGTGACAGCAATCTGGGTAAACCATCCGATGATTGGAAGCTGCAGCAGGGAGCCGCCGATGCTGGCTGCCATCAACAGCATCGTCCGCGAGTAGGTGAGGCCGGCCAACTCGGGAGTGTATCCAAACGCATGCGCCGTCTCCAAATAGGAGAGTCCGATCATTCCCCACATCGCCAAGGAAAGCGCGACCACCACGCCGAAGTCTCGCGCCGAGGAAAGGGCGTTCAGCCCATCGCGAAATCCAAGAATCTTCGCGGAGATGCTCTCTCCGGCTGACTTTGAGAGCAGCCCCACTGTACTTCGCGCGAAGCCCGCCACCGTCGCGCCAGCCACTCGAATCGCGCCGGCAAATACAGCAATCGCCAGCGTCGCACCCATGCTCAGGATGCCGGCCCGAACAAAAACTTCATGATGCGGAAGGTCCTTCGGGGTGACCGCCAGGGCACACGAAAAGATGATCGCCGCTGCCCCCAGATCGAACATCCGCTCGATCGTGTACACGGCCACTTGCGAGCTTAGCGAAAGCCCTACGCGCCGCGCCACGAGATAAGGTCGCGTCAAATCCGCCAATCGTCCGAAGAGCGCTACTGCGGTAAATCCAATGAACTGCGATCCCACCAGAGAACCAGCCGAGACCTTCTTTGTTGGCGATAGAAACACAGCCCAACGCACTGCACGCATCCAATAGGTTGCGTAGATCAGTGCAATTCCCGCCAAAATATGTCCCACGCTCACGAAGCGAAGCTGTTGCCAGAACATGGCCCAGTCGAAGTGAACTCTGCTACGAAACAAATAGACGAGCACGGCAAGGCCTGCAACGCCCACCAGCCAGAGAATTCCATTACGCTTTGTCATCGCTCTCTCTTCGTCCGTGCGCCACGGGCGCCCCTACTTTAACGGCGCAGTCAGGGCGGCCATTTGTTTTCGTCGGTTGAACTCACGGATCACTCGCGCAACATACTCCCGCGTCTCGCGATAAGGAGGCACCCCATGATACTTATCCACTGCGCCTGGCCCCGCGTTGTAAGCCGCCAGCGCCAGTGCGACGTTATCGTGGTACCGAGTGAGCAACGAGTCCAGATAGGCTGTTCCGCCGGAGATGTTCTGCTCCGGTCTAAATGCATCGTCGACCCCCATCTCACTTGCTGTTCCCGGCATCAACTGCATCAGTCCTCTGGCCCCCGTTCGCGAAACCGCCCTCACCTGTCCGCCGCTCTCCGCTCGGACCACACTGGCCAGCAGATCCTCGTCAATGTTGTGTTTCGCGCCGGCGTGGGCCAGCATCTCATGCATCTCTTCCTTTGTGGGTGCAGTCATGATCGTCACCGGGCTGGGCATCTTAACCGCAACGACCGGCTCCTTAACCGCAACTACCGGCTCCGACGCTTCCGTGACCGTCTCCACCCGAACGATCGAATCGGCTGCAACCTCGAGATAGTTTGAATCTTCTGCAGAAACAGAGTCCTTGCCCGCGAGATAAAGCCGAACTTTGTCACCGACGGTCTCGCGGCGAGCACAATCCAGCTCAAATCCGTTCTTCAGGGTCACGTGCTCTCTCGCCCTCGCGAAGGGGCATACCGCCACCATCACCGCCAGGCAAGCCGAGATCGGGGCCAACTGAAACGCTTTGAGTCTCATTGCCACCTTCAAAGCCTACCACTTCCGTCGTTTCACTCGTCGCCTGAACCGCTCCCACTATCGCGTCATTCCAATCGCAGAACCACCGTCAGGAATGCACCTGTCGTCGTCATTGCTCCGTTGGCCCGCCGGCCGAGTTTTCCGCCTTTCCGGAAGGCGGTTTGGGCGTGCGCCATGAAGGTGGATCTGCGGCCGTTACAGGCTTTCGGAGCGAATCCTCCGGACTCGAGATACCGACGAGACGCAACACCTTTCCAATCACACGAACAACCGGCCGCATATTTAACCTCAGCATCTCCAAAGCTACGCTATTTTTAACGGATGAGCCCCGACCTTCAATTGACTCCTATCCTCAGGCTGCGTAAGTGGAACAAGCTGCTCGTTTTGAGCCTGTTCTCAGGCACGTTGTTCCAACAAGCGGTCACGGCCCAGGCTCAGGGAGCAGCGGGCAAGCCGGCGCCCGACTTGATCGTCTTTACCAACGGCGATCAATTGACTGGCACTCTGGAGCGGGCAACGGGGGATTCGTTCCTCTTCAAGAGTGACGTCGTCGGAGAGGTAACAGTTTCTGCAGACAAGATCAAGGAGTTGCGCGCCAACGGTAAGTTCGTTGCCTTGAAGAAGGACGAAAAGATCACTCGTACTTCCAAGCAACCGGGGGCGATCACCTACGGCGACAATGCGATCTCGGTGGCTGACACAAAGTCAGGCGCTCCCGAGGTCATACCGATCAAGAATCTCGCTAATCTGATCGACGACGCTACATTTACCGCCGAAGTCACCAGCAATCCGGGGATCTGGTATGGATGGCACGGCGCGATTTCGGGCGGAATCACGGCGATCGAGTCCACGCAGACCGGACAAAGTTATAACCTCGCTGTCACCCTGGCTCGACTGATTCCTTCTGTCGACTTTCTTCCGCCACGGACCCGGACTACCGTCAACGTCCTGGAGACATACGGCAAAATAACCCAGCCCGCGATTCCGCAGACCATCCCGCCGACCTTGGCTTCGGTAACCAAGACGAACATCTTCCATGCCGACGCCGAGCACGATAAGTACTTCGATGCCACAAAGCTTTATGGGCTGGTAGGCGTGTCGTTCGATCACAACTTCTCCCAGGGCCTGAACCTGCAGCAGATCTACGGAGCTGGTCTCGGCTACACGGTGATCAAGACTCCGGTTCAGGAGTTCGACGTGAAGGCGGATGTGCACTACGAGCGGCAGAACTTCCAGCCTCCCACGCCGAACACGAATCTGATCGGATCAAGCTTTACCGAGCTCTATCACCGGAATCTGCCCGCGAAGATCATCTTTACGGAGAGCGGAACGTTTATTCCCGCGTGGAACAAGACCAATGCCTATTCAGCGATCCTTGCGGCCGGCCTGCAACTGCCGACCTATAAGCGGCTCAGTCTGAACGTGAACTTGCTGGATAACTATCTCAACAATCCTGCGGTTGGGTTTAACAAGAACAGCTTTCAGTTCATTACGGGTGTGCTCTACACGCTGAAATAGCGACGTGCATAAACAAGAGCGGTCTCGATGCAGGGTGATCGAGACCGCTCTTGTTTTTTGACCAGGCTACTTAATCTTTCCGAAGCGATAAACCAGACCCAGGTTGAATCCGAAGTTATTCTGGATCGTGCCTGGCGGCCCATGCAATGTATCGGCCGGATCCAGCCGGAAGAACGTTCCGACATAGGTCGGCGACACCCGGAACGCCAGGTTCGGGTAAAAGTTATAGTCAATATTGGCGCCGATGCTGAAGGCCGGCTTGGTGGCCGACTGCCACAGACCGAAATCTTTCGACTGAAATCCCTTGAGGTCGCCGTCGAACTTGCCCAGCGCAGCTCCGCCCTCCGCTGTGAGGCTCACGGCGATTTTTTCCTTTGCGTACAGCCGGTAGGCGACGCCGCCCATGAACGGGTACTCCGAGATTTGCGGCTTGAACGACAGAAAGGGAGAGGTGGGCGTAACGGGATTGCCGATCTTCGCATTCCCATACGCACCGCGAACGTCGCCGATAATACCGAGCTTCGGGTTCAGATAGTAAGTGCCCGTCATGAAGAAGGTCACTTCGTTGTTCTTCTGCAGTAGCGACCCGGACTGAAACCGCAGATACCCGCCTCCTCCAGCTACCTCATATCGGTGGCTGTAGGTCTCGGCGATCGTCCTTTCGATGCGGGACTTACGGTTGGCGCTCGATTCGCGGCGCGTACGATGCGTTGTCTGCGCCTCTACGGCAACTGCTCCGCTGGCTAGAAAGCCCGCCAGCAACACTCCTGCTACTTGCTTCACACTCAATCTGAAACCGAACATCAACGATTACTCCTGCGGACACGCTTGGCTTTGCTATGGTGGAACTCGAAGGCTACCGGTGTGAAACCGGCGAGGTCATCCCCTTATTAGAACATCCAACGCCCTTTACAACGGCCCTTACCTCGAACGGAGAGCTTCAAGATGGCGAAAAAAAGCGGTAGCGGCGGTTTCGGCAAGGTCTTTCTCGGATTTCTTCTCGGCATCGCAGTTGTTGCAATAGGACTCGCTGCGTACCTCAAATTCGGCCCGCTCCCTGTGGCGGTCGCCGACGCACCGCTTCCCTTTGAGAAGCAGATCGTCAAGCTGCCGCTGAATGCGCGCATCGACCGAGAGACCAAGACCGCTCCCTTCGGCATCAGCGAAGACGTCTTCGAGTCTGGCGCGCATGTGTATCGCGCGCAGTGCGCAAGCTGCCACGGCACCCCCGGTCACGATGTGAGCTACGCGAAGTACATGTTCCCGTCTGCTCCACAGCTGTGGAAGAAGCATGGCAGCAAAGGCGTCGTCGGTGTCAGCGACGATGAGGCTGGCGAGACCTACTGGAAGGTGGCAAATGGAATCCGCCTCTCCGGCATGCCTTCTTACGCGCATGTGCTGTCGGACGCGCAGATGTGGCAGGTCAGTTTGTTGCTGAAGAACGCGGATAAGGAGCTGCCGGGGCCGGTTGTGCAGATTCTTAGTTCGACGGCTCCTTAGTAGCAAAAGCAACAGCAACTGCAACCGCAGATCCCTACGGGATGACAACAAAAAAGCGAAGGCAAGGGCAACGGCAACGACTATGGCACCCAGGGTGTTGCTGGTTATTGCAGGATGGGGATGCCTGCGATGCGGCGGGACCACTCCTCAGGGCCGGTGTTGTGGACGCTGGTGCCTCGGCTGTCGACCGCAACCGTGACAGGCATGTCCTGCACCTCGAACTCGTAGATCGCCTCCATACCGAGATCGGCGAAGGCGAGGATGCGCGAGCTCTTGATAGCCTTCGAGACGAGGTAGGCCGCGCCACCGATGGCGATCAGATAGACCGCTTCGAACTCGCGAATGGCCGCGATGGCTGCCGCGCCGCGTTCGGCTTTGCCGATCATGCCAAGCAGGCCGGTCTCGGCGAGCATCTGGCGGGTGAACTTGTCCATGCGGGTTGCGGTGGTGGGGCCGGCGGGGCCGACGGCTTCGTCGCGGACAGCTTCCACCGGGCCGACGTAGTAGATGAAGCGGTTCTCGAAGTCTACGGGTAGCTTCTGGCCGCGGGTGAGCATGTCGGTCATGCGTTTGTGTGCGGCGTCGCGCCCGGTGAGGAGTTTGCCGGAGAGCAGAAGAACCTCGCCGGGCTTCCAGGTCTTGATGTCTTCGCGCGTGACAGTATTCAAGTCCACCTTCTTCGCGGTGTGGACGTCGTACTCGAGCTTAGGCCATGCGTCGAGAGACGGCGGGTCAACCATGACCGGACCGGAACCATCGAGCTTAAAGTGCAGATGGCGCGTCGCGGCGCAGTTAGGGATCATGGCTACGGGCAGATTAGCGGCATGCGTGGGAAAGTCCATGATCTTAACGTCGAGGACGGTGGTCAGGCCGCCGAGGCCCTGGGCTCCGATGCCGAGCCGGTTGACCTTGTTGTAGATGTCGATGCGCAGCTCTTCAATCTTGGTTTTGGGTCCGCGGGCGATGAGCTCCTGCATATCGATGGGGTCCATGAGCGACTCCTTGGCCATGACCATCGCCTTTTCCGCAGTACCGCCGATGCCGATGCCGAGCATGCCCGGGGGACACCAGCCCGCGCCCATGCCGGGCAGGGTGTTGAGCACCCAATCCGAGACGGAGTCGGAAGGGTTGAGCATGGCGAAGCGGCTCTTGGCCTCGGAGCCTCCGCCCTTCGAGGCGACCGTTACATCGACATCGCCGCCTTCGACCAGTTCGACGACGACCATGGCGGGGGTGTTGTCGCCGGTATTGCGGCGGGTGAAGGCGGGGTCTTCGAGGATGCTGGGGCGGAGGACGTTGTCGGCGTTGCGCCAGGCCTCGCGGACGCCCTC
>DATMPD010000261.1:0-13586 GCA_035567955.1 Edaphobacter sp. | reverse complement strand
CATCTCACGACTGGCACGTTCAACTATGTTGTCAAAGATCCGAACTGCATCCACCTAAGCGGGCAGCTTTGGATCAAGGACGAAATCGGCATAAGCCAGATTTGTGTCCTCGAACTTGATGCGCTGTTGATCGTCTGTATTGGCTGCTTACTCAGATCTCTCGGTCTACTTCTTTGCGGTCTTGTCTTGGACTATGACTTTCTAAGTCTTGACTCAGCCTGTCGAGGATCACTTCAGCAACGAGTGACGTTTTAGCGAACTTTTCGAGATTATCAATCTTCATCTCGCTTGTCAATTTATTTCTCGCTTTTCGTTGAAGTTTTTTTGCCCAACAAAAGGTCGAAATCTGACATCCATTCGTACAGCGCAAAATATCAAAACATCGTAACGCTCGACGACGAGCGCGGAGCACTTGGCTCCTGGAAAATCTCAAATCAATTGCAGTGGCTTGGGTTTGGATTGCCGGTAGGGCCTTAGGCACTCAACCGCGATCAAACACTTGGACTGCGCTCCATCATCCCTTTACGAACTGCCCTGATGCTGCCTGGGCCAAGGTGAGAAGCAGTTGTTTCCTTGCTACTCACTTAAGAATACAGTGCTTTTCACTTCCGTGCAAGCCGTAATCTCTTTGCGACTCTCTGAGAGTATCAGCGACTACGTCACGGCGCAACCTGCGCCCTGTTGATAATCCCCTGTTTTCTGTAGAAAACTTGCCCCCAACCCGCGCTAGAATCATCCCACAGTGGAAGCCAATGAAGTCAACGAATTCGCGAATCAGATGAAGGAGTCCGGCGAAGGTGGCGGGGAGTCCCTCAGGAGTATTTCACTGGGAATCTCCATCCTTGCTGTTTTAGTCGCTATGGTCACCGTTCTTGGGCACCGCAGCCATACCGAGGCTGTTCTGATGCAGTCGCGTGCGGGCGACCAGTGGAACGAGTACCAGGCCAAGAAGATCAGGATGGATAACCTATCCGTCGATGTCGATCTCCTGGCTTTGCAGCCCAGCAATGATCCTGCCGCCGTTGCCGCTAAAACCAAGGAATATCAGGCACATATTGACAAATGGAAGACAGATCTGGCCGAAGAACAGGACAAAGCGCGCGATTTTGAGAAAGAGGTTTCGCGTGCGGAGGCCAAAGCAAGCCACTACGACCTGGGCGAGGCCCTTCTTCAGATCGCTGTCGTGCTCTGCTCCATCACGCTCTTTACTCGTAACCGAGCCTATTTCCTTCTCGGCCTGGGACTTGGAGCGGCAGGTCTCGTCGTCGCCTTCTCTGCGCTCCTTTTGAAATAACCGTGCACTTGACAAACGCTTCGCTAGAAGTACCCCCGGTCAGTACCCCGCTCGCGTCCACCGATTCCACCTGACAGGCCTTGACGCCACACTTGCGCATCTAAGTCCAGACTTAACCCTAATCTTTGTGAGACTTTGAGCAATATCGCCGGGGGGAGGGGGGATGAACCCTCACGTCCTGGTTTGGTTGGAGTAGGTGTTGAGAAGGCGTTTAGTTGGAGTAGGTGTTGAGAAGGCGCGCCAGAATGTAGGCGGCGGCAGCAGCGGCTCCGCCGATGCTGACGGTCTGAAGGGCGCTGCGTAGCCAGCCAGTCCCTACCAGCTTGCCTTTGAGGGCTCCGAAAATGGCGAGCGCTAACAGAGTGATCACGACCGAGAGCTTGAGTGCAGTGAGGTTGTCGGCGACAAGCATGTAAGGGAGCAGAGGGATGAGGCCGCCCGCGATGTAGGATGCGGCGATGGTGAGGGCGGAGCGGTGGGCGCGGTTGCTGGCGGGCTCTTCCAAGCCAAGTTCGAAGCGCATCATGAAATCAACCCAGGCTGAAGGGTTTTGTTTGAGCGCGCTTAAGACTGGTGCCGCGCTGGCGCGGTCGACCTGGTAGTGCTCGAATATCTCGTAGATCTCTTCTTCCTCATCGTGGGTGCGTTCGACGATCTCGCGCTCTTCTCTGATTTTTTCTGACGCGTAATGCTCGGCGTCGCCCTTCGCGGCAAGGTAGCCGCCGAGGCCCATGGCGATGGACCCCGCTGCTATTTCGGCCAAGCCGGCGAGGACAACGATATGAGAGGAAGCCACCGCTCCTGAGAGGCC
This sequence comes from Edaphobacter sp., assembly GCA_035567955.1. Classification (GTDB taxonomy): domain Bacteria; phylum Acidobacteriota; class Terriglobia; order Terriglobales; family Acidobacteriaceae; genus Edaphobacter. The sequence goes on along the minus strand of DATMPD010000261.1, from coordinate 11,481 downwards.
GGCGGCTAGAGCAAAGGGCACCGTAAGACCATCGGAGAGGCCAATAACAATGTCGCGGACGGTTTCAGTCGACTCGAAGTGTCCTTCGATGTGGGGATCGTGATGGTGATCGTGAGTGTGGACCGCATGGGCTGCATCGCGCATGGCCGTAGTGTAGTGCAGGCACGCATTTGAGCGGCCTACCCGGCCAGAAGTTTTAATAGCGGAAGAGAGTCTTTCGTGAGAAGGAAGCGTCTCTATCAGCAAGGTTTTCCGACGAATGGTAAGGCCTTTCGAAGCAAGTGAAGGCTTGGCAGCGAATCTTCACCAATGGACACGTACTGGGAACAAGCGACGGCAAGAACGGAAGCAGATTTCCTTGCGTATACCGTATACATCGACAGACCAAGAGGCCGCGAAATTGCTAAGCAAGAGGTGCGCGATGAAAGATCGATCGAGTCAGGCTTGGTCAGCTAAGAGCCGGGCAGCTATGTTGCTGCTGGTTGTGGCTGTAGGTGCGCTGCCGACGGCGGTTTTGGCCCAGGACGAACAGGAGGGTCCGCGCCAGGGTGGAATGGCGTTTGCCGGGGGACAGATGGTGCGCGGCACCGTAACCGCCACATCGGCAGACCATCTTATGGTAAAGACGGAAGCGGGCGAGGTCTATCAAGTAGCTCTATCAGCCAACACCCGGTTGACCAAGGACCGGCAGCCCCTGAAGCTGGCCGATATCAAGGTTGGCGATGCGGTAGGAGCGATGGGGGTATTGGATCCTCCGACCAAGACCGTGCACGCGGTGTTTGTGGGTGTCGTGGATGCCGAGCAGGTCAAGAAGGCGCGAGAGAACATGGGCAAGACGTATATCACCGGCAAGGTGACGGCGATCGATATGGACGCGCTGAAGCTGACCGTGATGCGGCCGGACGGCGTCAGCCAGGTGATCGGGGTGGATGAGCAGACATCCTTCAAGCGCGGCGGCCGCGGAATGGCCGCCATGGCTAGTGGCAATGGCGTGATCGACATCGGAGGCGGCGGAGGAAGACGAGGGATGGGTGCAGCGGCAGGAACTGGCGAAGGCACCGGAACTCCTGCTGGATCGGGTACGAGTGCAGGGGCCGGAGCAGGAGCGGGAAATGGTGCCGGCGGAGAGAGTATTACGTTTGCCGATGTGAAGGTTGGGGATACCGTGGCGGGTCGAGGAGCCTTGAAGAACGGCCTGTTTATGCCGACAGAGCTGGGCGTGATGGATCCGGCGGCGATGGGGCAAAGGAGGCGGCGAAGTGCAGATGGCAGCGGCCCGGGTGCCGCTCCTGCAGGTACAGCCCCATCTGGTGCGTCTGCTCCGAAGGGCGCGGCAGCTCAAGCCGGTCCCGTTACTCCTGCTGTTGTACCCCACTAGCGCCAGTCCCATTCTTCTCCCGGTTGGGAATCCATCGGTGGCTTGGGGAGATTCGTCCCTCGCTAAACGGGGAGATTTCAGTCGATATCCGAATAGGCGTATCAGTCATTCTTCAGAGCGAGGCAAGACAAAGGTGCAGGGATCGATGCGATGGTTGGTGGTAAGCCTGTTGATGGTTGGGACCAGCTGGGGTCAGGCTGCGCCCACCGGGCAACCGGACTCAGCAGTTCAGTCAACGCCCCTCCCTGCTGCACCTGCCCCTGAAGCGAGCGGCGGGACGATCACCGGAACCGTGAAAGCCGGGGCAGTGCCGCTGCCTGGAGTCGGCGTAACCGCGACAAATACGCTGACAGGAAAAAAGTATGCGACGACCACCGATGTGAATGGTTCGTTCGCCATGGCGATTCCACGGAACGGGCGCTACGTAGTGAGGGCGGAGCTGGCAGCATTCGCACCCGAGACCAAAGAGGTTCTGATCAACGCCGCGGGAGAGAATGGCGGAAAGCCGACACAGGTGGCCGAGTTCGGCTTGCAACTGGCTTCGCGTGTACAAGTAGCCGAACAACAAGCAACGGCGACCAGTGCGGGCGTGGCACGTGGATTGCAGTCGCTGAGTGTAACGGGCGATGGCGCGGAGACGACGGATGCGAGCGCAAGCGGGAACACTAATGCGGGGGCACAACTGCCTTCGCTTGCCGGGGTGGGCGGAGAGGCTGCAGGGACCGACTCCGTCACAGTGAACGGCGCGATGGGGCAGACCAATGGGCTGGCGGGCTATAGCGAGGACGACATCAGGCAGCGAATACAGGATGCAGTCGCGCAGGCGCAGCGGCAGGGCGGAGCCGCAGGCGATATGGCGAATGTTGTGGTGGGAATGCTTGGTGGGATGATGGGTGGTGGTGGATTTGGCGGACCAGGCGGAGGCGGCCCGGGTGCCGGGTCTCGCGGAGGCGGCGGCGGACGAGGTGGCGGCGGTGGAGGTGGCGGTTTTAGAGGGTTCAATCCGACGCAGCCGCATGGAGCCCTGTTTTATCAGGGAGGCAACGGAGCGCTTGACGCGACGAACTTTTCTCTGACCGGAGCCCCGGTAGTGAAGCCTGCTTATAGCACCAACCGGTTTGGGTTGAGCTTTACCGGGTCACCGTCAATTCCGGGGCTGGTAAAGGCCAGCACAAAGCAATTCATCTTCCTGAACGTGACCGGTCAGCGAAATACGACGCCATCCAATCTGTACGGAACAGTGCCGACGCCGGCACAGCGGGCTGGAGACTTCTCCGGTCTGACGCAGACGGTGAACGGCGTGACGATGCCCGTGACCTTGTACGATCCGACGACGGGGCAACAGTTCCTTTGCAACGACGTGAAGAATGTGATCTGCCCAAATAGAATCTCGCCACAGGCGGCGGCGTTGCTGCAGTACTATCCTGCGCCAAATATCACCCCAACCGGAAGACAGGGGTACAACTACCAGACGATTACGACAGCCGGAAATAATGCGGGGACGGCGGCGCTGCGGTATGTACGGAACTTCGGGCAGAGCAGTGGATTCGGCGGCGGGAGAAGGCAGGCGGCGAACGCACCGAAGACGCTGCGGCAGAATATCAATTTCAATGGTAGTTACTCGCATACCGCGGCGGACAACCGAAATATTTTTCTGCCGCTGGGTGGAAAGACAGAGACGAATGGATATGGAGTAACCGCGGGATACACGATTGGCTATGGACGGCTGACCAACAATGCTTCGATCAACTGGAACCGCTCGCACGGTACGCTGACGAATTACTTTACGAACGTGAGCGATCCGCTGGTGGGGACCGGGATCAGTATTCCGAAACCAGTAATCGGGTCGGATCCCGGAATCTACTACGGGCTGCCCAGTGCAAGCATCTCTAACTTCACCGGCCTGAGCCAGGCGCTGCCGAACGACGCGATCAACCAGACGATCTCGTTTTCCGATTTTGTGAGCTACAGCCACAAGAAACACAACATGCGCTTTGGTCTCGATATTCGCCGGGTGCATGCGGATTCGATCGGCGGAACCAATGTCGTCGGTGCGTTTACGTTTACGGGATATGCGACGCAGAATCCAGCGACCGTCAGTGCATGCACACCATCGTCGACGGTGAGCTGCCCGATCCAGCCTCCGAGTGGCTATGGCTTCGCGGACTTTCTTCTGGGACGGCCGCAGCAATCGACGATCCAGGCGGCGCAGGAGAAGACATACCTGCGGGCGAATGTCTTGGACTGGTATGCGCAGGATGACTGGCGTGCCCGGGCTAACCTGACGTTAAACTTCGGGCTGCGCTATGAGTATTTTTCTCCTTACGTGGAGAAGGACAATCGCCTGGTGAATCTGGACCACAACTCCGACTTTACTCAGGTACTGCCGGTGTGTCCGGTCGCGGTGCCGGGGGCGTGCGCTGCAGGTTTCCCCCGGTCGCTGGTCAATCCGGACAGAAATATGTACTCGCCGAGGGTGGGCTTCGCGTATCGGCCGAAGCTGAAGATTTTCAAAGAGACGGTGGTTCGCGGCGGGTATGGAATCAACTTCAATACGGGACAGTATTCGAGTTTTGCGAGTCAACTCTCGGCCCAGGTTCCGTTTGCTCTGACGCAGACGAACATTGTGGGGCAGCCGGGATGCACGCCGGGAGCGTTGACGCTGGCCAATGGGTTCGGGTGTTCGACGACGCCAGTGCAGAACAACTATGCGGTAAACAGGTTTTACCGGCTGGGGCATGTGCAGGTGTGGAACCTGGACATTCAACGAACGCTGCCAATGGGGATCGTGATGAATATCGGCTACAACGGAGCCAAGGGCGGCGATCTGGATATTTTGAGAGCGCCGAATAGAACCGCGAATGGCGTTTCGGATACTGGGGCGCAGCCGTTCAATTATGAAGACTCGCTGGGATATTCGCGGTTTGAACAACTGAGCGTGAATGTGCGGAAACGTCTGCAAAAGGGCGTTTCCCTGCAGGCGACGTATCACTATGGGCACTCGATCGATAATGCTTCGTCGATCGGCGGCGGGAAGCCGACGGTGGCACAGAATGATCAGGACCTGAATGCGGAGGAGGGCAACAGCTCCTTTGATGTGCGGCAGCAGGTGACGGGGAACTGGGTACTTGAGCTTCCGTTTGGGCCGAACCGGGCCTACTTTAGCAAGGGCGGATTCTGGTCGAAGGCGCTGGATGGGTTTTCGCTGTCGGGTGATTTTACGTTTGCGACAGGAACGTTTTACACCCCGCATTATGTGTCGACCGTGGCGGAGACAGCGACTGGGAGTAACAATTCGCTGCGGCCGGATAGGGTGTTTTCGCAGCCGATTGCCGGAGCGGGGACGAGTCTGGACTGGTTTAATAGAGCGGCGTTTGTCACTCCGGCGAATGGATTCGGAACGGCTTCTCGCGGATCGATCGAGGGGCCGGGGATTGTGGCGGTGGACGCTTCGTTGTCGCGGACGGTGGCGCTGGGAGAGACGCGGTCGTTTGAGGCGAGGGTGACGGCGAATAATGTGTTCAATACAGTGCAGTACTCAGGGATCGATACGACGCTGAACTCGCAGACGTTTGGACAGGTAACGTCGACCGCGGCAATGCGGCGCTTGACTGTGCTCGCGCGGTATAGGTTTTAGGAAGCTGTAGCCATTGAGCTGTGGGCTTTGGAGTGAAGAGATTATGCGGAGATTGACGGCGGCTGTCCTGATTGGATTGACGATGGGGTCGCCGGGATTTGCTCAACAGCAGACGGGCGATAGGACCTTCACGATGAAGGTGCAGACCGATATCGTGTTGACCAATGTGGTGGTGCGGGACAAGAAGACTGGTGAGGTAGTGAAGGGGCTCAAACAGAGCGATTTTACAATTTTAGAGAATGGGAAGCCGCAGACGATTGCGAGCTTCGACTACCAGAACGTGGATGAGGCGGCGGTACTTCGGGAGAATTCAACTGTAACTGGAAAAGCTACGATTGCGGATTTGCTGAATCGGGACTTCGCGGCGAGCCCCGCCGCTCTGCGGGATCACCGTTTGATCGTGATGTTCTTCGACTTGAGCAGTATGCAGCCGGAGGATATCGATCGCGCGGTTCAGGCGGCGCAGGACTACGTTAATAAGAAAATGCAGCCGGCTGATCTGGTGGCGTTGGTGAGCATGGCAACGGGACTGAGTATGGACCAGGACTTCACGTCGGATAAGGCGGCGCTATTGAAGGGTCTGGGTAAGTACAACGGAACGGAAGGCACGGGGTTTGCCAATGGAAACGAAGGCGGGAACGCGGGAGGGACTTCGGACGATGCGTCGAGTTTTACGTCGGACGACAGCGAGTACAACAGCCTGAATACGGATCGGGAGTTGTATGCGATTCGCACCATCGCAAAGAGCCTGGAGCGGGTGGACCAGCGGAAGAGCATGTTGTACTTCAGTGGGGGACTGACGAGGCAAGGCATCGAAAACCAAGCAAGCATGCGCGCCGCAACCAATGAAGCGGTAAAGGCCAATATGGCGATCTATAGCGTCGATTCACGCGGGCTGGAGGCGATGCCTCCGGTGGGCAATGCTTCGAAAGGCAGTCTACGCGGGACGGCGGCCTATAGCGGCGGGGCGATGCAGAGTCAGCTGGATGCGAACTTCGGCTCGCAGGAGACACTGGCTACACTTTCGTCCGATACGGGTGGCAAGGCGTTCTTTGACTCGAACGACTTTGCTCCGGCATTTCAACAGGTGCAGCATGACACGGAAGCTTATTACATTCTTGGGTTTCATTCGACCAATACAGCGCGGGACGGGAGTTATCGGCGTTTGACGGTCAAACTGAACCGAAACGACCTGAAGATTGACTACCGTCCGGGTTACTATGCGCCGGCGGACTTTCAGCACCAGAAGACGGAAGACCGCGAGGCGGCCTTGACGGAGCAACTGCGAAGCGACCTTCCGGCGACAGACGTTGCGGTGTATCTCCAGGCGTTGTACTTCCGGATTGAAGGCGACAAGTTCTTTATTCCCGTGTCACTGATTGTGCCGGGGTCGCAGATCCACAGCGTGAAGAATGGTGACCGCGACAAGGCGAACATCGACGTGATGGGTGAGGTAAAGAATGCGCAAGGGATCATCGTCGGGAATGTGCGCGATAACGTGAAGCTGACTTTGGATGCGGCGCAACAGGTGCAGCGGAAGAATATTCAGTATTCAACTGGATTTACCTTAGCTCCTGGCAAGTACCATTTAAAGTTTGTGGTCCGGGAGAACCAGACGGGCGCGATGGGCAGCTTTGAGACGGACCTGCAGGTGCCGGATTTGAAGAAGAGTCCTTTGAAACTAAGTTCGATCGTGCTGTCGAGTCAGCGTGTGGCGAATACGGCGAAGAAGGCAGTGAATCCGCTAGTGCGTGATGGGGTGGAGTGGATCCCGAATGTGCCGCATGTGTTTCGGCAAGACCAGCACCTCTATTTTCTGTACGAAGTGTATGACCCGGCGAAACAGAAAGGGACGCCTGAGCCGGCGAGTTCTCCTGGGTTGACGCGGCGTGAGGGCGGTCCGGTGCGGGTGCTAACCAGTATCGAGTTCCTGAGCGGCGGCGTTAAGGTGTATGAGACGCCTCTGGTAGAAGCCAAGGCGATCAATACTCCCGAGCGCAGTGCCGTGGCGTTTCAGTTTGATGTGCCGTTGACGCAGTTGAAGCCGGGAACGTATGTGTGCCAAGTAAACGTGATCGACGATGCTGGAGGAAGCTTCAGCTTTCCGCGGATGGCGATGAGGATACAGCCGGGAGTGACTCCGGTGGTCGCTCCCGCGGCGGGAAGTTCTGCGGCAGCGCCGCCGGCGCCCTAGGACTATTGACAGCGGGAGGGCCGGAGAGGATGATATTGGATCATCTCGTGAGGTTCGCCCATGAGTTCCCATCTTCGTTCCTCCTGCTTATTCCTCCTCTTCGGTCTGTTGAGCGTTCCGTCCCCGTTGGTTGCTGAGCTGCCTTCCGGCCTGCAGCAGAATGCTCCAACGCCTAACACCTCTGAGGCTGTTCGCGCCTTGCGGCACCAGGACCCGCAGTGGGAGAGTGTCAGGCTACATCTTCCCGATCCGGCGACCGCGACTGTGGAACAACTGGAGACGGTCGCTGATGTGTTGCGGGCGCGACGCTTCCCCGAGGATGCGCTGGACTATTACCTCTACGCCTTTCGGCGCGGGGGCAATAATGTTGTGCTGATGAACAAGATTGGGGTGACGCAGCTGGAACTTCGGCATACGGCGGCGGCGCGAGCTTACTTCCAGCGCGCGATTCAGCTGCAGAAGAAAGATCCGGTTGCGTGGAATAATCTGGGTGCGGTCGAGTATATGGACGGACGGTTTGGGACTGCCATCTCCGACTACGGTCGCGCCATCAAGCTGAACAAGACATCGGCGATTTATCACTCCAACCTGGCTACAGCTCTCTTTGAGGAGAAGAAATACAAAGACGCGCGGATGCAATACAAAATCGCCCTGCAACTTGACCCGGACATGGCACATCACGATGGGGCCGGCGGGCTGACGGCACATATGCTCTCGCCGGAAGACCATGCGCGCTACTGCTTCGAGATGGCTCGGTTGTACGCAGAGCTCGGAGACGAGACCAATATGCTGCGTTACCTCACGATGGCGAGCGAAGGCGGCTTCGATGTACTGGGCGAGATGCGTTCCGACGCGAAGCTGGATCACTATCGCAAAGATGCCCGCGTCCTTTTGCTGGTTCAGAATGCGAAGGCACTGCGGAGCGGCCGCGCCTCCATCGGCGATTCGCCCAATAGCGTACCGCCGTTGCCGCCAGTTCACCCGAACTAAGCCTTGACCTTTATTTGTAAGGGCAGTGGCGACAGCCGGAGTTGCAGCAATAGCCGCGTTTGAGGTGGTAGGCTGCGGTGAAGACCATGTACGGGCCTTCGTAGTAGAAGTCTTCGGGACGAAGTTCGTCGCTATCTGGCTCTGCTTTTTGCCTGGCCGCCGCGTCTTCGTCGAGTTTGGCCGGCTTGGTCATGGTTCCTGCTTCGGGCAAAGCGCGCCTCTTCCCTTTTTTACTCCCTTTTCCGATTCATTGTGCCCCTTAGGGGGTACCCCCCCCATTGCCCGGCTACAAACCCTTTCTTATTAATGATTTAGACGTGGCCGTGGTCTGCAAATATGAGATAACTAAGGGGTTATCCGCAGATATTTGCAAACAAAGGAGTTAGCTCGGGGAGTGCTCTCGAGGTTTATCCTGTTGCCGCTTTTTTTGATCTATATATTTAGTATAGCTGGTTTGCCCTAACTAAATTCCAACTCTATTTCCTTTCCTTTGAGTGATTTAGGTGGTTTGGGGGCTTGACATGCGATTTTTGGGCAGAAAGTGGAGAAAGAAATATTGGAGGAAAGGCAAACCATTTTGAATGATACGTTTGCGTTGCGGCGTGAAGGATCGAGAGGGCAAAAACGTAGATCCCTTTTGGGAATGACAAGAACAAAGGAAGGGCAACGGCAAGAACAAAGGCAGATCCCTACGGGATGACAACCAAAAAGGCACCAGCAGCCGCAAGGACAAAGGCAAGGACAAAGGCAAGAGCAACGGCAAGAACAACCGCAGATCCCTACGGGATGACAACCAAAAAGGCACCAGCAACCGCAAGGACAAAGACAAGGACAAAGGCAAGGGCAAAGGCAAGGGCAAAGACAAAGGCGATAGCAGATCCCTACGGGATGACAAGCAAAAAGGCAACGCTAAAACAGGCGCAGGGCTGGCGGGGCGGAGGTGGGAAGAGGTGGTGGCGGCGGAAGGGTAGCAGCGGGAATTTTTTCTGAGGAGAGGGTGTCAGGCCCCGCTTCGGAGCGAAGAATGCCGTTTTGGTAGAGGACCTGCTTGCCGGGGACGGAGGGAACGCGGTCGCCGGGGATGACGATGCCGGCAAGGTTCATGGGGTCGGCAGCAGAGACGGGGATGATGGTGGAGCAGTCGCGGGTGCGGGCGGCGCGGAGGGATTCGACGGCCTCGGGGAGAGCGTATTGCTCGCCGCCGAAGCCGGAGAGGAAGCGGCCGCCGCGGATCTCGCCGCGGGCTTCGAGACGGCGGAGGATGTTGAGGAGGTCGCGCCATCTGGGAGCGTTGGATTCGCGGGTGAGGAGGTCGCGGAAGAGGATGCCGTAACGGGCGAGGAGTTGGCGGGCGAAGGATTCTAGAGCGGCGTCGGTGCGGCGGGCTTGTTCGATTGCCTGCTGGGCGAGTTGGGACTTCCGGGTGTGGGTCGGTGGTAGTGGTGGTCCAGCCCAGGTCTCAGAATCGAGACCCTTCGACAGGCTCAGGGCAGGCTCTGGGGCACCCAGATTTGTGCCACTCGTGGCGGTAGGGCTCAGGTCACCCGGATTTGTGCCACTTGTCGCGACGCGGCCCTCAGTCCCAGGATTTGTGGCGCGCCTGACGGCAGGATTTGAGTTACCCGAATTTGTGGTCGGGTCGTCATCGTTGAGTAGCGACCAGCGGCCGGCGGAGCTGCGGGTGGGACGCTTGTTAGGTGTTTCGGTGGTGCTGGATCTGCGGCGGGAATCCATACAGGCGCGGAGTTGATCGAAGCCGTCGGCGGCGGCGAGGCCCGCGGTGGCTAGTTCCCAGAGGGCGTGTTGGGTCTGCTGGCGTGTAAGGCTGGCGATGCGCTGGAGGTCGTTGGCGAAGCAGGCGCCGCGCTGCTGGAGGAGGGTGCGGAGCAGAAGCGCGTGGGGGCTGAGGGCTGCGGCGAGTTTTTCCTCTTCGACACATTGCTGGGAGAGGGTGTGGGGGAGCCAGTCGGCGGTCTCGCGGAGGTAGAAGGTGATGGGGGCGGCGTTGGTGGGGATGACGCGGCGGGGGCGAGCGGCGTCGTCTGCCAACGACCAGGCTGGATGCGGGGAGATGCGGCCCCAGCCTACGGCTCCGGAGAGACAGAGGGCATCGAGCCAGCGGGGATCGTAGTTGGCGACGCGGGCGGGAAGGAGGGTGCGTTCCCATTCGATGGCAGGGGCCTCGAAGCCTTCGAGCTGGCGGAGGGCTTCGAAGACGCCTTCTTCGCCGGAGAGCTGGGTCTGGGGGGCGAGGTGCTGCCATTGCAGGAGCCAGCGCATGTAGACCGCGGGGGTGACGGGTTCGATCTGTTTGCGGAGGGTGGCTACGGTGCGGCGGTGGATGCGTTGCAGGATGCGGCGTTCGCACCATTCGATTTCGTGGTCTGGATTTCCTTTGGCTGATGGCTCTATTGTCGCTGGATATTCGAAGGCTCCGCGCATAAGGAGGCCCTGCATCTCCATGGCGAGGAAGGCCTGGAAGATGGCGGCGGGGTCCAGGTTCAGGGTTCGAGCGAATGAGCTGGCGGTGGTTGGGCCGAGAATTTGTAACCATCCTTGAACACATTTTTGGATGGATTGTTCTTTTGTAACTGATTTGGTTGCTTGTTCTGCGGATATCTGTGGAGCTTCCGACAAAATACAGGGGTCCTTCGCTTCGCTCAGGATGACAACGTTTTGAGGTGAGGTGCAGAGGGCGGCGATGTGGGGGAGGCGTTCTGTGGCGACCCAGCAGGGGGTTCCGTTGAGGTCGAGGGTTTGGGCGCGGCCTTTTTGGGTGAGGCGCTCGTAAAAGACGGGCCAGTGACGGGCCTCTTCCCTGTCGATGACGTGGAGCGGGAGGGCGATGAGAGAGTGGAGGAGATCGTGGAGTTCGTTTTCGTCGCGGAGATCGGGCCAGATCTCTTTGCGAATGGAGGAGATGGCGGCGGGGTCGATTTTGCCGGGTTCGTCGGGGAGAGTGCGGCCGAGCGAGGTGGCGCGGGCGCGGCGTTCTTCGAGGCCGGCTTCGTCGAGGTAGGCGTAGGGGTTGGCGTTGAGGAGTTCGTGAGCGAAGACGGACGGGGTTGGGGTGTCTACAGCCAGACAGCGAATTGCGCCGGTTTGAATGCCGCGGAGCAGTTCAATGAGGCCATCGAGGTCCATTGCTTCCTGGAGGACGTCCTGCATGACTTCGTTGACGAGAGGGTGGTCGGGAATCTGGATGTCGCCGACGATGGTCTCGAAGCAGGCTGCGGCCTGGGGGAAGACGGAGGCCATGAGGTCTTCGGAGCGGGTGCGCTG
>DATMPD010000260.1:0-4395 GCA_035567955.1 Edaphobacter sp. | reverse complement strand
ACGAGTTGCGGTCGTAGGCGTACTCGCGCTGGGCGTCGGTGTGGTGGACCAGAAGCATGAAGCGGGGGCCGGAGCCGGCGGCGGTCCATTCCAGCATCTGCTGGTCGCCGTCGGAGTTGCCGAAGGCGGCGATGGGGCGTTTGCCGATGAAAGTGTCAATGCCGACGGGCTTGCCGGGGCCATCGTCGATGAAGCTGACCTGCGGCAGACGCAGGATAACGGGGCCGTCGTTCTTTGTCGCAAACTGTGTCTTCATGGTGGAGCCGACAACCTGGCCGGGCGGGATACCGTAGGCCTTTTCCGTCCAGGGACGCATGAATCCAATCTCTCCGCCGGAGACGATAAAGGTCTTGAAGCCGTTGGCGCGAAGGTAGGCGAGCAGTTCGATCATCGGCTGGTAGGTGAGTTCGGTGTAGGGATGGTTGAATCGCTTGTCGCGGGCCTGGGCAAGCCAGTCGGTGACCATCTTTTCGAAGTCAGCGCTGGTCATGCCGGCGCCGGTTGCAGTGAGAATCTGATCAAAGCCCTTTCCGCCGGTGGCCATCACGGCTTTCATGTCGCCGTCCAGGATGCCTCTGAAGGGTTGCGTCTTCTTCCATTCGGGATGCTGGGGAGCCATTTGTCTGACACGGTCGATGGCGAAGTCGATCTGGGTGTACATCGGATATTCGAGCCAGAGGGTGCCGTCGTTGTCGAAGGTGGCGATGCGGTCAGCGACAGCAACGAAGTCGGGGCCGCCTTCTTTGGTGACGCGCTCGACGAAGGCGATGATGTTTTTCTTGGGAGCGGTGTCGTTCCAGGAGGGAAGTGGGTCCTGGGCTTGTCGTGGAGGCTGCACGTGGTTTTGATCCTGGCACCCGGACGAGGTCAGCAGCAGAACGAAGGCGATCAGGAAGCTGATTCGAAGATGAAGGTGCCGGGAGGTCCGGCTGCCGGGCTGAATCTGTAACATCCTTCCCTCCGTATTTTTTGGGCGGTCACTCAAAGGACAATCACAGCCGATTGCCTTGGTTCTTCTTTATGCTCCGCCTATTCATACGATCGTCGTCAGGAAACTGATTCGACGATGGAGTGGCCCCAGGAACCCGTGTCTACCTCTTCTTACCAGTCTTTACCGCGACTACCTTGACCGTCGGCACGACCATCGGCCGCCGCAGCGGAACCAGCCCCGTTCCGGGCTGCTGTTGTTGCATCCGCGTCAGCATCTCCGTGCGCACGTAGTCCACGAAGCCCTGCATCTGGCGGTTCATCTCCTCCATCCGCTCGCGCATCTGCAGCACAATCGCGATTCCGGCAATATTCACTCCAAGATCGCGCGCCAGGTTCAAAATAAACTCCAGCCGTTCCAGATCTTCATCCGTGTAAAGCCGCGTATTTCCTTCACTCCGCGAGGGCCGCAGCAAACCCTCGCGCTCATACAGGCGCAGCGTCTGCGGATGTATCTCATACATCTCCGCCACCGACGAAATCATGTACGCGCCCTTGCTCTTCCGTTTTGTCGCCATCGTTTTTTCCTAACTGGCACGCGCCCGGTCATGCCGTTTTCCCGCAGCCGTCGCTTCCGTGCTGGCCTTCTTCAGAAGCCGCAGGGCTTCGTTCACAGCTTCAGCACTCGGGAACGTCTCAAACAGCTCGGGATCTATCAAAATGAGGTTGTTCAGCGGCTCAATTGAGCCGGCATATTTTCCTCGCACCCCGCCGGAAAAATCGATCTCATCAGGCATATCGTCGTCATACTCTTCATCATTCACCTTCTTCATAATTTCTCCTCTCCGTAGGGGTGGCATCTCGTGCGGTAATAATTCTAATAAATTCATCCTGTTCTGTATGCGCAACCGCAAGCAGGCGTTTCGCTCGAGTCTCGCCAGGCTGAAGAACCGCAACTCGTCTGCCTCATGGCGATGGTCGGTAACAGTCAGGAGCAATGGATCAAATGAAAACCTCGCTTGCTTCCGGGAATGATACTCGATGCTTCTTGCGATTGATCGCATCTTTATTCTCGTCCCATAAAATCCTGCGCATTCGGCTCCCTCTGGGAGAGTGTATCTTTATCACACCGAAGCTCTCGTCAGCCAGGACGAGAGTGCAGACAAATCTTCGACCAAATCAGCATCCAACAAGTCATGAAGAAATCCAGAGCTGCCCTCCATACTGCTCAGATTCTCACCGGCATTATCGCCGCAGCCGCCGCGTATGCCCTGAAATCCAGCCCCACTCGGCGCCCCGGCCAGGTCGTCCTCATCACCGGCGGCTCCCGCGGCCTCGGTCTTGCCCTGGCCGAACGTTATGGCCGCTCCGGAGCCAAACTCATCCTCGCCGCCCGCGACGTCGAAGAGCTCATCAGCGCCCGCCGCACCCTCCTCGATCGCGGAGCCGTTCAATCCGCCTACGACGTCCTCCTCATTCCCGCCGACCTGACGGACGACGCCCAGGCAGCCATGCTCATCGACCACGCCGTCAGCCACTTCGGCCGCATCGACGTCCTGATCAACAACGCCGGCATCGTCGAAGTAGGCCCGGTGGAAAATCAGCCCCTCGCCGCCTACCAACGCGCGATGGCCACGAACTTCTTCGCCGCCCTTCACACTATCTACGCGGCGCTCCCTCACCTGCTCCGCCGCAACCCAAATCACGGCGACGCATCCATCGTCAATATCGCCAGCATAGGCGGCAAGGTCCCCGTTCCACATCTGCTCCCCTACGTCGCCAGCAAATTCGCCCTTGTCGGCTTCTCCGAGGGCCTCCACGCCGAGCTTCGCCACAAAGGCATTCGCGTCACCACCGTCTGCCCGGGCCTCATGCGAACAGGCGGCGAAGCCCACGCCGAATACACCGGCCAGACAAAAAAAGAGCAGCGCTGGTTCACCCTCGCTGCTAGAACGCCCGTCCTCTCCGCCTCAGTCCGCCACGCCGCCAACAGGATCTACAACGCCGTAGCCGCGGGGCGCGCGGAGATCACCATCACCCCGCAAGCCTGGCTAGCCGCCCGCGTAGCCGGCCTCGCCCCAGAAACCACTCAGTATCTAGCCAGTCTCGCCAATCACCTTCTCCTGCCCGCCCCATCTCCCAGCGACCAGCTCAACCTCGGCTTTACCCTCAAAGTCTCCACCTACGAGACTTTCGACGTATAACCCAAAACGAAACAAACCTAGTCATTTAAACCGCCGCGAACAGACTCTCCCGCGGCTCCTCCGGATTCAGCTTCGCCAACTCCCTGAGTATCTCCTTCGAACGCTCATCCTGCACCTTCGGCACCACGATCTTTACCTCAACGATCTCGTCTCCGCGCGTGCCTTCCTTCGATGCCGAAGGCACACCCTTCTCCCGCAGTCTCAGCTTCTGTCCCGTCTGCGTGCCTGGTGGAATCTTCAACTGCGTCCGTCCTCCGCCTTCGTGAGTATCGATCGTCGGCACATCGATCTTCGCGCCCAGCGCAGCCTCCGTCATCGTAATCGGAACAGTTACATAAATATCATCGCCGGTCCGTGTAAACACCGGATGCGTCCCTGCCTTGATGATCAAAAACAGATCCCCCGCAGGCCCGCCATTCGTCCCGGCGTTTCCTTTCCCCGCCAGCCGAATCCTCTGCCCATCCCGTGTCCCTGCTTTGATCCGAAAATCCAGCGGCTCCCGCTTCACGACCACGCCTTCGCCGTCGCATGTCGGACACTCGTTCTGCACTTTGCCCGTCCCGCCACACCGCGGGCACTGAATATTGAACTTCATCCGCCCGCCCATCTGCGTCACCTGCCCCGACCCATGGCACTCCGGGCACTCAATGCTCCCGCCCGTCGTCGATTTGCCCTTGCACGTCGGACAGATCTCCTGCCGCTGAATCTCTAGCCGCGCCACTCCACCCCGCACCGCCGTCCAGAAATCCACACTCACCTGATACTCGAGATCGGTGCCCGGCTGCGGCCCGCGAGCGGCCTGCTTCCCGCCATTGAACATTCCACCGAAGATGTCCCTGAAACTCCCGGTGAAACCGCCGCTCGACTCCTGTCGACCTCCACCGCCACTCTGAAAGTCCGAAAAATCGAACCCGCCAAAGTCGAACGGAACCTCCTGCCCCGCTCGTCCGCCGGTCTGCGTCGTATAACTGCGCTGCCCACCACCTCCGCCATACCCACCCCGCGCCGCAGCCTCCGCCGCCGCCGGATCGATGTTGTCCGAGTAGAAGCCAAGCTGGTCGTAAATCTTCCGCTTCTTGTCGTCACTCAAAACATCGTTGGCTTCGGAGATCTCCTTGAACTTCTCCTCCGCCTTCTTGTCCCCCGGATTCACGTCCGGGTGATACTTGCGCGCAGCCTTGCGAAACGCCTTGCGAATCTCATCCGCCGTCGCCGTCTTCTTTACACCGAGTGTGCTGTAGTAGTCCTTCGTCTGTGTCGCCAT
>DATMPD010000259.1:0-5963 GCA_035567955.1 Edaphobacter sp. | reverse complement strand
TCAGTGGGGAGGGCGACTACGTGGCCGCTGTTGAGGCTGGTGACGACGTAGTTGATGAGCGCGGTTTCGGGTTCTTCGGGATGGATGCGGATGGTTTCGGCCGTCAATGCGGACTCCTGTCGGTGGGGGTGCCACCCCCTGGATATCGTGCAAAGTCTTCCATCGATACAACTTAAGTCTGGACTTCGAAGCACGATTGGCGTAAATCCGGTGCAAAGTCTTCGAGACAAAGAAGATGACTCTGTCTGGAGACGCACTTTTTTAATGCCGAGTTTCATTCTAGTGGATGAAAGCGTGAGAGAGCAGAATGCGAGGAGGATTGAGGATAAGGGTAAGATTCTCCGATGGGTCCGGACGTGATTTCGAGCAGAACGAACGCGCGGGTTAAGCAGCTTCGGGCGGCGTTTCAGGGCCATGCAAGGCTGAGTGGAGGGATGGTTGCGATCGAGGGCGATCATCTGCTGGAAGAGGCGCTGCGCAGTGGGATGGTGCTGAAGACGGTTTTTGTGAGTGAGCGGCGGGATGCGCCGAAGATGGTGCCGCGTGGGGTGGAGGTGATGCGGCTGACAGACGAGGTGTTTGGGAGTGTGGTGGAGACGCAGTCGCCGCAGGGGGTGGCGGCTTTGCTGGTGCCTCCGGTATGGGGGATGGACGATGTGATGGGGGGTGGAGAGAGTGCGGCGCTGATTTTGGTTGCGGTGGGGTTGCAGGATCCGGGGAATCTGGGAACTCTGGTGCGGTCGGCGGAGGCGTTTGGGGCTACGGGGGTGTTGACGACGCCGGGAACGGTGAGTGCTTGGAATCAGAAGGCGCTGCGCGCTAGTGTGGGGAGTGTGTTTCGGGTGCCTGTGGTTGCGGTAGATGCATCTGAGGTGGAAGGTCTGAAGGAGCGTGGGGTGCGGTTGGTTGCGGCTGTGGGTTTGGATGGTGAGGGCGTGGTTGCGGCGCAGGAGATGGATTTTATGGCGGGGTGTGCGGTGATGATTGGGAACGAAGGGGCGGGGCTGTCTGCGGAGTGGATAGCGATGTGCGATGCGCGGGTGACGATTCCCTGCCCTGGGGCTGTGGAGAGTTTGAATGCTGCTGTTGCGGGGAGTTTGCTGCTGTATGAGGCGAGCCGGCAGCGAGGAGAGGATGGATTTCGGGGTTGAAAGATCTTAGCGACTTTGGTGAGTTGATATCCTCGGGGTCCTTCGACTGCGCAGTTTGCAAAGTACGCAAACTGCTTCGCTCAGGATGACGAGGTTTACTTTGGTGCTCTAAAGAGCAGAGCAGGTTGTGCGAGAAGAAAAGGTTCGAAGACCAGATGAGTTTGGAAGAGAGACGAGATGAGTTTGTTTGATGCATCGCCGGTGAGAGCTGCTGCAGAGCGTGGGATGCGTGCGGCTCCGCTGGCGGAGAGGATGCGGCCTCGGACGCTGGATGAGTTTGTGGGGCAGGAGCATCTGCTGGGGCCGGGCAAGCCGCTGCGGCTGGCGATTGAGAAGGATGATCCGACTTCGATGATCTTCTGGGGGCCTCCGGGTACGGGGAAGACTACGCTGGCGAAGATTATTGCGCAGATGACGCAGGCTAGTTTTATTGAATTTTCGGCGGTGATGTCCGGGATTAAAGAGATCAAGAATGTGATGGTGGAGGCGGAGAAGGCGGCCAGTTTTGGGTCGCGGACGATTTTGTTTGTGGATGAGATTCATCGATTCAACAAGGCCCAGCAGGATGCGTTTTTGCCGTACGTGGAGCGGGGGACGATTCGTTTGATTGGCGCGACGACGGAGAATCCTTCGTTTGAGATCAATGCGGCGCTGCTGTCGCGGTGCAGGGTGTATGCGCTGGTGGCGCTGACGGAGGAGCAGATTGTCGGGCTGCTGCGGCGGGCGCTGGCGGATACGGCGCGGGGGCTGGGGGCGAGTGGAGTTACGGCGGAGGATGAGGCTCTGGCTACGATCGCTTCTTACTCGAGTGGAGATGCGCGGAATGCTTTGAATGCGCTGGATGTGGCGGCGAAGCTGGCGGTTTCTTTCGACGGGCGTGGGGAGAAGCTGATTACGAAGGCGGTGGCGGCGGAAGCGCTGCAGCGGCGGGTTCTGTTGTACGACAAGAAGGGCGAGCAGCACTACGACATTATTTCGGCGCTGCATAAGAGTGTGCGGAACTCCGATCCGGATGCGGCGATGTATTGGCTGGGGCGGATGCTCGAGGCGGGCGAGGACCCGATGTACTGTGCGCGGCGGATTGTGCGCATGGCAGTGGAGGATATTGGGCTGGCGGCTCCGGAGGCTTTGAATCTTTGTTTGAGCGCGAAGGATGCGATGCACTTTCTGGGGCATCCGGAGGGAGAGCTGGCGTTGGTGCAGGCGGTGGTTTATCTGGCGCTAGCTCCGAAGTCAAATGCGATTTATACGGCTTATGGTGCGGTGCTGGCGGATATTGAGGCTACTGCCGCGGAGCCGGTGCCGCTGCATCTGCGGAACGCTCCGACGAAGCTGATGAAGGAGCTGGACTACGGGAAGGGATATCAGTACGCACACGACGTCGAGGGGCGCGTAGCGGATATGGAGTGCCTGCCGGCGGGGCTTGCGGGGCGAAGATACTATCATCCGACAGAGGAAGGCCGGGAGAAGCTGCTGGCGCAGCGGATGGAAGAGATTGTACAAAAGCGCAGGAGAAACAGAAGTTCCGTATAGTGAAGGTGCGTAGCTTCCCTTTGGAACGAGGAGAGAATGGCTTTTGGAAATGCGAGGCGCATCCTGCAGGCGACCTCAGGACTGAGCGCTTTCAAGCTGCTTGTGTTGACGGCGCGATTTACCAGGCCGGGCCTGGAGCCGCTGTGGAAACTGTTGTTGCAACCGATGGTGCGCAACGGGGAGATCCCTTTTCGATATCGCGAGGGCAATCGCCGCTACCGCGCGTCGATACGAACCGTGGACCTGCAGAGCGATCTGCATAGCGCGCTCGAGGTGATCGTTCGCAAGGTGTATGTCCTCAACCCGGCATTCGCGCCGGATTTAGTGATCGATGGAGGCGCAAATATCGGGCTGTTTTCGTTGCAGGCCGCCGCGATTTATCCATCCGCGAAGATTGTGATGTGCGAGCCGCTGCCGCGAAACCGAGTGCAGGCGGAGAAGCTGCTCCGCCTGAATCATGTGGCAGCGGAGCTGCTCCCGGTCTGCATCGGGGGCTCCGATCGAACGATCCCGTTCTACTGCCGCAACGCAAACGACAGCAGCTTCGACGACAACGAACCGTATACGAGCATTTTGGAGATTCAAGTTCTGCGACTGCGGGATATTGCCGGGAGCCGGCCGGCGCAGCGGGTTCTCATCAAGCTGGATATCGAAGGAATGGAGATGGAGTCCCTTCAGGACTATGTTCCATCGGAGAGCCGACCGGTGGTTATCCTGGGCGAGCTACACAGGCACAAGGAGACTCGACCGATATTGGAGGCTTTATTCGCCGGGCACGGATGGTCTTTTGAGGTTGGCGATGTTTCTGGCGACGACACGATCTTTGAAGCGCATTCTCCGGCTGCGCGCTCAGGTTGAAGATGTGGGTGGGGTCTTTAACTAGCCGACACGATGCGTGAGATGATTGCCAACCCGCGCAAAACAGCAGATTCCCATTCGACTTCGCTCAGGGCAGGCTCTCCACTCCGCTGCGCTCCGGTCGGAATGACGAACTATCTCAAATAATTACAGAGACGGGACCTTAGTGCGCGTATTTGACGCTGCAGCCGTAAGGGCGGGTACTGGCGACTGGTACCGGATTGCCGGCCATGGCTGCGGTTAGGGTTTCGTTGAGGTAGTTGCGTGCGCCCTTGAGGTCTGCCTGCTCGGTGGTGGGCTTGTCGTCGATGGCGCCCTGGTAGATGAGCTTGCCAGTGGGGTCGATGACGAAGATGTGGGGCGTGGTCTTGGCTTCGTAGAGGCGGGCGATTGCGCTCGTGGGATCCAGCAGCGCGGCGGTGGGGGCGGCGTGCATGGTTTTGAGGTAGGTATTTTCTTCGGAGGGCGTGACGTAGCCCTGCTCGCCGGGCGCGGAGGAGATGACGGAGAGCCAGATGACGCCTTTGGCGGTCCATTCTTTCTGGAGATTCTCCATGCTGCCGCTGAGGTAGTGTTTCTGATCGTAGGGGCAGCCTTTGTTGGCCCACTCGAGAACGACGTATTTGCCTCGATATTCGGAGAGGGTGTGTTGGGTTCCGTTGGAGTCGGTTCCTTTGAAGTCGGGCGCGGGGGCGCCGGGAGCTACGGCGAATGCGGGAAGAGTGAAGGTGGCGAGAGCGAGGGCGAGGAGTTTGCGGTGGGTCATAAATAACACCTCCACAACTGCTGTTGGCGATATTTTGCGACGAAAGGCCGCAAGATGCAAGGTCGCGCTATTCGTCCAGTTCGTCGAATACTTCGTTGGTCGTTGGGGTTTGGGTGCGGGAGAGTAGTTTTGCGAGGGTGTTAAGCCCTCGCGTGATGGATCGGCGCTGGGTGGGGGAGGCGTGACGAAGGGCTTCTAGGAGAGGGTGAAGCGCGAGTTCGGGCATACGGGTGTCCATGAACTCGCGGACCGGGGGCGAGGCAACCAAGAGCGTGATGCGGCGGTCGGTGGGGTGCGCCTGACGCTCGATCAGGCCTTGTTTTTCGAGCCGGTCGACAATGCCGGAGACGGTGCTGTGGGCGAGGCTGACGGCTTGGCTGAGTTGCTTGAGGCTGATGCCCTGGGTACGGACAAGGGCGGCCATGACCAGCCGCTGGGGCCCGGTGAGGTTGCCGCGGGCGAACTCGGCCTGGAGACGCTGACGCATGCTGCGCTGGATGATGTTGAGCTGGCGTTCGGTTTGCTGGGCGAGCTCACGAAGTTCGGCGGAGGGGCCATTGTCTTTGGAGCGAGGGTTGTTGCGGTTGCGAGATGTACTGGATTTCTTCTTGATCTTTGGCTTCATCCTTGATCAGCATGGCAGAAACGAAAGCAGAAGAGAAATGGGCTCAGAAGAGAAAAGGCAAAACGGCATTGACGTTTCTGCGATAGCGAAGATAAGCGTCGCCGAAACGCTGGACCATGAACTCCTCTTCGACTGACACCTTGAGGTAGACACTGATGGCGCAGGTGAGGACGGCGAGAAAGCTGCGAACGAGTCCATACTGCAGCGCCGAACCGAGAAGCGCGATCAGGAGGCCGGTGTAGATGGGATGGCGCACGAGGCGATAAGGGCCGGTGACGATCAACGCGTGGTCTTGTTTGAGGGAAGGAAAGTTGCTCCAGTTTTCTCCGAGGATGAGCCTTGCCCAGATGCTGAGGCCAGCGCCGCAGATCGCGAGGCCGAGACCGACGAGGGCAATGGGGAAGGTAACTGCGAACACGGGTTGATTGAACCAGCCGGGCATAGAGGGCGAGCCGAAGAGGAGATAGAGGCCGGTTCCGAAGATGATCGTGTGCTGGAGAGTGGAGGAGGGCGATTCTTTCTGCACGGTGCGTTTGACGAAGGGCAAGGACCCGAGCCACACGGCTGCGATCAGGAGGTAAAGGAGCTGGGTCCAATGGATGATTTGATTGATTGTGATGACGTAGAACATGGTTTCCTCCTGTTGCAATCTCTACTACGTCGTATACGACACGTCGTATGCGACTATTATGCTCCCGGAGGGTTATACGATGCAAACGCAGGTTTGGTTCCGCCGGTGTTGTGAAGAACAATTCAGGGCATGGCGATGAGGGCGGCCATGGTTTCTCTGCCGTCCCAGAGGTTTTGCAGGGGGGAGATTTTCGTTGGCGGCGTGCTGGCTGGCCACTCCGCTGCACTCCGGTCAGGAGGACAATAAGTTTAGCGGTGTGGGTGCTAGGCGGGGGTGAGGAGGTTGGCGTCGCGCCAGATGCGCCATTGGCCGTCGGTGCCGCGACGGAATGCGGTCAGGACGTTGCCGGCGTGCTTGTGGGTCTCGCCGCCTTCGATGGGGGTGAAGGAGACTTCGAGG
>DATMPD010000258.1:0-3813 GCA_035567955.1 Edaphobacter sp. | reverse complement strand
TGAAGATTGGCCATGTGTGCCTCCTGCTTCTGGTTTTTATGCAGATGTAGAGAGCGGGCGGAAGGATTCGTAACAATGGAATTAATTCGTCGGGCAGCAGGGAGGCTAAAGGAGATCTCGGTTAGGGACCTCTGTGAGCAGCAACCGCCAACGGGATTACTTGGCTTCGTCCTGTTCGAGGAGTTGCCGCGCTTCTTCGAGGTTAAGGGTGTTTCCGTCGATGATTAGCTCGAATTCGCCGGCGTTGTCCGGGACGGAGATGACGGTGTCGACACGATGGCCGTGTTGGCGGAGGGTTTGGACGATGAGATCGATGTCTACCATGCGTGGAAGTGTACCGCAGTCGCGTCCCCTGGGTTGGTAAGTGGTGTTGGAGAAAAGGTTTCAGGATTAGCCCATAGCCCGGGGGTGGGAGTATCGGGGAGTATCGGGGGGTGTACCGGGGTTCTTTTCACAATCCCCTGGGGTTCCGGGTCTCTTAAACTTAAGACTGTCTGTCGAGTTGAGAAGACAATGGGCTTGAGAACGACAATTCGAAATTGCTGGTGGTGCGGGGGTTGCGCGGCGGTGTTGGGTTGCGTGATCACGCTGGGCTGTGGGGTCGAGGAACTTGCGGCAAAGACGACGCAGCGCAAGGTGGAGCTGACGCCCTGGGAGCTGGCTGAGCGGGGGCTGGAGACGCTCGAGGCGATACCGGATGGGGCGCGGACACGGGCGGACTACACGCGGGCGATGGATAGGTTTCGGGCGGTCTACCATGAGGCGCCGGGGGATGTGCATGCTCCGGACAGCGTGAACGCAGTGGCGGAGCTACTGGCGGAGCAGGGGAGAGGGCTGCACGATGCGAAGTGGTTGAAGGCGGCGGTGGGGCAGTTTGAGTTTTTGCGGACACAGTATCCGGCGAGTTCGCTGCGAGTGGCGGCGCTGCTGGCCGAGGCGCAGATTTATCAGAACGATCTGCATGATGCAGCGGCGGCGAAGGAGAGGTATGCGCTGCTGGTGAAGCAGTATCCGCGGAGCGCGCAGGCGGAGGAGGCGAGGGCCGGGATTGCTTCTTTGAAGGCAGGGAGTAGGGACGAGGGAGTAGGGAGTAGAGGGCGTGGGGTGGGTGGCGGGGCTTCGGAGTTGCTGGGTGGGTCGGGTTCTGCTTCAGCTGGGCCGGGTGGGTCTGGGGTGACTGTGTCTGGGAGTGTGGGGGCACGGGAGAAGATTCCTGTTGAGAGTAGCGAGGCTTCTTCGTTTGCGCCGATGCCGACGACGGGGGCGGCGCGGGGAACTTTGGCTCCGGTAGATGCGGAGCGGGATGCTTCAACTGTAGGAACTCAGGAGGCTTTGGGGCAGGCGGCTACGCCGATGCATGTGGCCAAGACGTCAACGAAACGGCATGGGCAGATGGCGCAGGTGACGGGGATCCGGCACTGGTCGACGCCGGATTACACGCGGGTGGCGATCGACCTCGGTGATGATGTGACGTATGAGGCGGCGCGGGTGCCGAATCCTGATCGCATTTATTTTGATTTGCATGGGACGCGGCTGGCGCAGGAGCTGGTGGGGAAGAGTTTTGCCGTGACCGATGACGGGTTTCTGAAGAAGATTCGCGCGGCCCAGTTTTCGAATGACATGACGCGGGTGGTGCTGGATGTGAATGACGTGACGGAGTACTCGGCGTTTCTGCTGCCGAATCCTTATCGTTTGATTATCGATATTCACGGGGGAGGCAAGGCGGAGCCGGGTGCACCGGTGGTGAGCGTGCCGATGCAGCGGGCGGCTGCGGCGGCTCCTACGGTTCCGAATACGACTGCGGTGAAGGCGGGGAGCTCGTTCGATGTGGCGGCGTTGAGCGCGCAGCCGGGAAAAGTGGAGGCGACGACGCAGCCGACCTCGCAGCCGATCTCGGCGGTGGTTCCAAGAGCAGGGAGTAGGGAAGAGGGAGTAGGGAGTGGCAAACCGGCCGATGATGTTGCGGCTGCCCCGGCTACGACTTCGACTCCGAATTCGAGCATGCGCAAGGGCAGGAAGGGGAAGGCTGCGGTTGATGCGGATGCTGTCCCGGCGCGGGCGGCTGTGCCTACGGCGGATGGTGAGACTTCGCTGGTGCGGGCGCTCGGGTTGAAGATTGGGCGGATCGTGATCGATCCCGGGCATGGCGGACATGATTCGGGGACGCTGGGTGCTGACGGCATTGAGGAGAAGGATGTGGTGCTGGATGTGGCGCTGCGTCTGGGCAAGCTGCTGCATGACCGTCTGGGGTCGGAGATTATTTATACGCGGTCGGACGATACGTTTATTCCGCTGGAGACGCGGACTGCAATTGCGAACAAGGCGCAGGCGGACCTGTTTCTTTCGATCCATGCGAACTCGTCGCCGGATGCGAGCGCGCGCGGAGTGGAGACGTATTATCTGAACTTTACGTCATCGCCGGACGCGCTGGAGACGGCGGCGCGGGAGAACGCGGTGTCGGATCAGTCAATTCATCAGCTGAGCGATCTGGTGAAGAAGATCGCGCTGAAGGACAAGATCGAGGAGTCGCGGGAGTTTGCCGGCGATGTGCAGCAGGGTCTGTACGGCGGGTTGCAGAAGGGGAATACCGGGTTGAAGGATCGCGGGGTGAAGAAGGCTCCGTTCGTGGTGCTGATTGGGGCGAATATGCCGTCGATCCTTGCCGAGATCTCGTTTGTGACCAATAAGAAGGACGCGAGACAACTGCAGGAGCCGGAGTATCGGGAGCGGGTGGCGGAGAGTCTCTACAAAGGTGTGGCGAAATATGCGGGTGGACTGAGTGGAGTGCGGACCGCGACGGAGCGGGCGAGCACGAAGGAATGATTTCGCCTGAAGGCAGAGATTCTCTCTACAGTTTCAAGTACTTTCCTCTGAGGAGTGAATTAAGCAGCGGACTTCTCATACCAGTTGAGGACGCGCAGAGCTCGCAGTGTGTTCCACCTGCTGGGTCGACCATCGCCGTCTTCGAGCGCGAAATGGACCTTTCCCGGGTGTGTGTTTTCCAGCGGCCAAGCCCCATCGGGCTGCCTCCTGGATCGCAGCAGATCCATCGCTTCGTCCATGCGTGAGTCCGGCTCCTGCCCGGTTGAGCGGAAGTAGTCGAGGGCACGCAAAACGTCGTAATGCCACCGGACCGGAAACGAGAATTGCAGCCACTGGGAGTTGACGACTTCGCCGGTGCTCTTGCGTCGGAACAGCTTTCGTTCCAGGAGGTACTCCTCAGCCCGTCGCCGGGCGGCGATGGAATGTGAAGAGCCGCCGGTTGCGCGCTCATAGGCCAAGAGTCCTTCGAGGACGTTGATGGTGGTCGCAAACGACGAGCGGACGGAACCGTTCTCCGCCTCGCAGTTCCAGCCGCCGTCCTCGAGCTGCTCACGAAGCAGGCGAGCGACGATGCTTTCCACATCCTGGTGGAAGTAAATGCCCAAGGTGACGGTTCTGCCGTTGATGCACGGCTCGACCTCGCCGGCGAAGAAGGGCTGTCCGGCGTGCTCCCATCGGCAGTGATCTCTGACCAGCGCTACTGCCCGGCGAACGCAGTCGGAGTGGGGGTCGATCCCAAAGTCGTGGAGCAGTTGAAGAGTTGGCAGAGTGGAGATCCAGGGCTGGTCCTCGGTCTCATCGTCCTGATCAGGGCTCGGAAAGCATGCGCCTCCCGCCCACTGGCCGTCTTCGCCCTGCAACGCCAGCAGTCTGGCACCCCAGCCCTCCGTGGTCACGCGCGCCCGCTCGGCGGCGATGACTTCAGGCGGCGCATGAACGAGATCGCGCAACACCTGCCAACGGATGGCGGGATCTGAATCGAGGAGCCAC
>DATMPD010000257.1:0-7344 GCA_035567955.1 Edaphobacter sp. | reverse complement strand
CCTATACTTTCGCGACCCCTTCGGCATCACATATGACGTGGTCGAGGCAAATAAAAAGCGAATATAATTAGCCACAACCCCAGTGTCCACCACCCTCCATCCCGACCGTTTCAGCTTCCTGCACATCGACCTGAACAGCTTCTTCGCATCGGTGGAACAGCAGTTGCACCCGGAGTACCGCGGAAGGCCTCTCGCCGTAGTCCCCACCATGGCCGACACCACGTGCTGCATCGCCGCCAGCTACGAAGCCAAGGCTTTGGGCGTCAAGACTGGAACCCAAGTGGGCAAAGCCAAAGAGATCTGCCCCGATATCATCCTGGTCGCAGGCGACCACGCGGAGTACGCGAAGTACTCCCATCGCATAGCAGAGGCAGTCGAACTTGCCTGCCCAATTTCTCACACGCCTTCGATCGACGAGATGGTCTGCCAACTCATGGGGCGTGAGCAGGAGCCCCCACGCGCCCGAAAAATCGCCCTCGAAATCAAACAATCCATCTACAAGAACGTGGGCGTCGCCCTCCGCTGCTCCATCGGCATGGCGCCGAATCGCTACCTCGCGAAGATCGCCAGCGATATGCAGAAACCCGATGGGCTCATCGGCCTCCTGCCTTCGCAACTGCCGCGCGCCATCGCTCATCTCGATCTGCGAGACCTCCCTGGCGTGGGCTCTCGCACCGAAGTCCGTCTCAATGCCAAGGGCATCACCACGATGGAGCAGCTCCTCGCGCTCGATCGTGAAGGCATGCACAAGCTGATGAACTCCGTCTGGGGCGACCGCATGTACCACTGGCTGCGCGGCGCTGCTACCGGCGACGATGGCGCGCCCGTCCCGGGAGACGTGCAGAAGTCTCTCGGTCACTCCCACGTCCTCGCGCCCGAGCACCGTTCGCCCGAAGGGTCCTGGGCCGTCGCCCATAAGCTTCTCCACAAGGCCGCCATGCGGCTCCGCATGGAGCACTTCTACACCGGCTCCCTCGCGGTCACGATCCGCTACCAGCTAACACGCGTGCAAGCCGAACGCACAAAATCAAAGAAGCATTACTCCGGCATCAAACACTCCAGTTGGGGTATGGAGGCGCGCTTCCGTGACTGCCAGGACACTCTCACGCTCCTGGAAATCCTGCGCTCTCTCTGGGCCCAACGGCCACGGGGCCTCGAGTTTCAAAGGCCTTTCTTCGTCGGGATCACTCTGCGCAATCTTATCCCCGAGAACGAACATCAGGCTGAACTCTTCGGTGACCCCCACAACCGCGCCGACCTCTCCGCCACCATGGACAAGCTCAACTTAAAGTATGGCCACACCACGCTGCACTTCGCCGGCATGCTTCCCGCCCGTGAATCTGCCCCAACCCGCATCGCCTTCACCCAAATCCCAGTCCAGTACGGCGTCGACTACATGTAGGCTATCTGTAGGTTCGACCATTAGTAATGCTTGGTTAGCTCTGGATTTTGTGTGAAAAATGAGCCGACGAGGGACCCTCTGCCAACAGGGCATTGCCTCGCCGAGGTTCTGCAGATGGCAGACGCGAGCATGACAACTGTCACATCCGATTCGTGACGCCCAACACTACTGCCGCCGCTCAAATCAGCACATGATCTCTCTTGTAAGAGAGACAGGAGAAGATCATGCCGCTAAACGCAATCGCCTATGAGACGGAACAACTCGCAGCAAAGACATCCGTTTCAGCGCCACAGCGACCCATCGCCACGCTGATCAACGTTACCAAACGCTACGGCGCAACCGTAGCTCTCGATGGTCTAAGCCTCTCACTACATCCCGGCGAAGTCGTCGCGCTTCTAGGCCCCAATGGCGCGGGCAAATCAACCGCAGTCAAACTGCTTCTCGGTCTCATCGCCCCCACATCCGGTACCTCACGAGTCTTCGGCAGCGACCCTCGCGAAGCCACCACCCGCACCCGTGTCGGCGCAATGCTGCAGGTGGCCCGCATCACCGAAACCCTCCGCGTCCGCGAACATCTCGACCTCTTCCGCAGTTACTATCCGCATCCGCTGCCCATCGCAGATATCCTCCGCATCGCTCAGCTTCAGGGCATCGAAGATCGCTTCTTCGGCCAGCTCAGCGGCGGCCAGAAACAGCGCGTCCTCTACGCCTTGGCGATCTGCGGCAACCCCGACCTCATCTTCCTCGACGAGCCCACCGTGGGCATGGACATCGAAGCCCGGCGGTCTCTCTGGCAGCAGATCCGCTCCCTGTCCGCTCAGGGAAAAACGGTCCTCCTCACCACCCATTATCTTGAAGAGGCCGACGCGCTCGCCCACCGCATCATCGTCATCAATAAAGGCCGAGTCATCAGCGCAGGCACTCCGACAGAGATCAAGCGAAACAATGGAGGACGCACCATCCGCTGCCAAACCCGCCTCTCCCGGGAATTTCTGCAAACGCTCCCAAGCGTCTCGAACGTAGAGTTCAATGAAGGAGCGGTGGTTGTGACGACATCCGAAGCAGAAACGGTCGTCCGGGAGATGCTCTTGCGCGATGAGACCCTCAGCAACCTCGAGATAGCAAGCCCCGCTCTCGAAGACGCATTCCTCGCCCTGACAAGAAACCAATAACCTTAGCCGCCAAGCCATTGCAGGCGACTCATCAAAATCAGGAGAAAACTATGGCAACCTCTGCGATCACTCATCCGCTCCCAGCCGCAACCGGCTTCGCCAGCACTCTTCGCATCTTCGGCAAGGAAACCAAATACGAGTTCCTCAAACTGATGCGTACCAAGTCATTCTCGCTCTCCACCATCGGCTTTCCCGTCATGTTTTACGTGCTCTTCGGCATTGCGAACCGTAACGCCTTCGCGGGTAGCATCCATATCGCGAAGTACATGCTCGGCGGCTACGCCTGCTTCGGCCTGATCGGCGCAGCGCTCTTCGGTATCGGTGTCGGCGTTGCCGGAGAAATCGCCGCCGGTTGGCTGGAGCTCAAACGCGCCAGCCCAATGCCCGCCCCAGCTTACCTCTTCGCAAAGTGTGCCTCGGCCGTCGGGTTCGGCCTCATCATCGTCAGCATTCTCACTGCCATCGCCCTCTCCGTGGGTGGCGTCTCCCTAACGTTCACTGAGCTGATCAAAATGCTTGGCATGACGATTGTGGGCTCTATTAGCTTCGCCAGCATGGGCCTGCTGCTCGCTCTGGTCATTCCGGCAAACGCCGCAACCGGCATCGTCAATCTCATCTATCTGCCGATGTCCTTCCTCAGCGGCCTCTGGATGCCTCTGCGCTTCATGCCCCACTGGCTGCAAGGCGTCGCACCCGCGCTGCCAACGTATCATCTCTCCCAACTCATGCTGAGCATCTTCGGCTACGCCGATTCCGTCTCACTCGCCACCCACTGGAACGCACTCCTCGGCTTCACTTTGTTGATGCTTGGTCTTAGCTGGTTGATCTTTCATCGCAAGGAGCAGAACGCCTGACGCGGTACACTCTTGGATAAATCACGAGCGGCAAACCATGCGCGGCAAAATCATGAGCGACAAACCTTATAGATCGATGGAGAGCCCCGATATCGGTACCCAGGGCAACTCCGGATATATCTGGCTCGCCTACTCGGCCTTCTTCCTCATCGATCCCATCATGAGTCACAGCCGGCGTCTCTGGATTGAATGCGGTGTCATTTACGCCATCTTCCTCGCTATCTATGTCAGCTATATGAAGGCCCGGACGACCAGGCAGCGCCACGGGCTTATCGTTGCCATGTACGTTCTCGGAGTGGCTAGCTTTCCAATCAACACTGGCGGTTCCGGCTTTTTCATCTACAGTGCCGCATTCCTCCCATTCGTCGTTGCCTCAGTCCCAATCCTGGTTACGATCCTCATAGCGCAGGCGCTTGGTCTTCTGGTGGAAGGCTGGTTGCTTCATATCAATCCCATCGCTCTTACTCTAACGACCTTTATTCTGTGCATCGTGGGGGCAAGCAACACCTTCATCGCCAGGCAAAAGCGAGCGGACATCAAGCTTCGCATGGCTCACGAAGAGATTGAACAACTCGCAGCAGTAGCCGAACGCGAGCGCATCGCCCGCGACCTCCACGACGTGCTCGGCCACACCCTATCGGTAATTGTGCTGAAATCAGAACTCGCCGGACGTCTGATCGAACGCGACCCGCAGCGCGCAGCTCAGGAGATAGCCGATGTCGAGAAAACTGCACGAACAGCCCTGAGCGAAGTACGCGCAGCGATCGGAGGCTACCGTTCTCAAGGTCTCCCTGCCGAGATGGAACTCGCTCGCAACACACTGCACGCAGCAGGCGTAGCCTTGGCCTGCGAATCCCCGCTGCCCCAGCTGCATGCCGCAGAAGAGACCGTGCTCTGCCTCGCCGTTCGTGAAGCGGTAACAAACATCGTGCGCCACGCGCAGGCCACACACTGCCGCATGCGTTTCACGACCTCCAGCGACGGTTACCACTCTCTTCTCATCACCGATGATGGCCCTCACCCGAAGCTGCACGAGGGCAACGGCCTTCGCGGCATGCGCGAGCGCGTCCAGTCCCTCGGTGGCCGCCTTTCCATCACCACCGACCCCGGCGTCACGCTTCTCATCGAGCTCCCGCAAACAGTTACGAGCCAATTGAAGGCGCCCTGTGTGGCCGTATGAGCGCATCAAATTCATCCATTCGTGTCGTCCTCGCCGAAGACCAAACCATGGTCCTCGGCGCGCTTTCTGCATTGCTTGAACTCGAACCCGACATCTCCGTCGTTGCCTGTGCCGCCAATGGCCGCGAAGCGCTCAACGCAGTTTCAAAACTTGCCCCCAACGTTCTCGTCACCGACATCGAGATGCCCATCATGACCGGACTCGAGCTGGCGGCGAACCTGCGAACCAGCCATCCCGAGGTGCGTACAATCATCCTCACCACCTTCGCGCGCCCCGGCTATCTTCGTCGCGCACTCGACGCTGGCGCACGTGGTTATCTCCTGAAGGATCGTCCCGCAGCCGAACTGGCCGACGCCGTACGCCGAGTTCATCGCGGTCTGCGTGTCGTTGATCCGGCACTCGCAACCGAAGCCTGGAACGCCGAACTCGACCCTCTCACCGAACGCGAACGTCAGATCCTGCAACGCGCCGGGGACGGCCGCAGCAGCACCGAGATCGCCACCGAGCTTCATCTCTCCGAAGGCACGGTCCGCAACTACCTCTCCGAAGCGATCGCCAAACTCGGCGCGTCCAATCGCGTAGACGCCGCCCGCATCGCCCGCACCAAAGGCTGGCTTTAAAAATTCCACGGCCTCAGGCAACCAATTTGCCAGAGCACGCCCTTCGGTTCTCCTGCATCCCAACCAAAGAAGAACAGGAGATCTCTCGATGAACTTTCATGTTGCCCGCAATCTACATCGCACACTAGCCTTGTGCGGCGTCGCATTTCTAGTCACCGTCGGCTGCAACAAAAAAGCCGATAACACCTCAAACTTTACAAACGCGATCGATGCTTACTACAGCGCACATCCAGCCTGCCTCTGGTCCGACCCCATCAAATTTCCTGTTCAGGCCGATACATCCGACGCCAGCAAAACGTCAGGTTACGATGCTCTTGTCGATCAAGGTCTTCTTGTCCGCACTACCACCGAAAAGAAAAAGCTGATCATCGCCAGCAAACAGGTCAACAACTATGACCTTTCCGACAAAGGACGTTCTGCCTGGACCGCCGACGTCAATCAACCCGGCTACGGAAACTTCTGTTACGGCCGCCGCAAGGTAAGCAGTATCGACAGTTCAACACCAACCACAAGTGACGCCGGGGCGACTACTCAGGTTACCTATCACTACACATTGACCGACGTACCTGCCTGGGCTTCCGCAGCCGAAACGCAGAACGCCTACGCGCGGGTACACTCCGACATCGCGGGACCGCAAACCGGCCAGGCTACTCTCACCAACACCAACAGCGGCTGGCAGGTGTCCTCCGTGCATTCAGCCCATACCTCCAGTTCGGAAAGCCAAATCGTCCAGTAGCCCTACAAGCACCCACAAAAATGGCCGCCAAAGAGTGCCTCAACTCTTTGACGGCCTTTCCACTTTGCCCTCAACTATTGGTCATCGAACTCGCTCTCGCCATCGTCCGGCCCACCACGCATAGCCGCCATCACTGATGCATAAGACTTCATCTCATACTCATGCGGCGGAATATTCCCTGCAAGATTCTTCACAAAATAATCCCAACGCCGCCGTGTCATATATTGCGTTGCCTCGCCATAGCCATGAGCGACGTTCGGAATGATTAGAAGATCGAAGTCCTTATTCGCTTTGATCAACGCTTCGACGACCAGCAGCGTATTATTCATCGGCACATTATTGTCCATCGACCCGTGCGCCAGCAACAGTTTTCCCTTTAGGTTCTTCACGAAATTCTGATTGGCCTGGCTGTCGTAGTTCGATGTGCCATCAGCGTTCTTCACCTCAAGCCCAGCCCATTTCTCCGCCCAGTCATCTTCATAGTCGCGCTGATCGTGGTTGCCGCTTTCTGCAATCCCGACCTTAAAGAGATCCGGATAGTGGAACATCGCCGCAGCCGTCGCGTTGCCGCCACCGGAGTGACCATACATCCCCGCCAGGTTAAGATCGATCCAGGGATATTTCGCCGCCAGATCTTTCATGCCCGACACCTGATCAGGAATTGTGTTGTCCCCCAGGTTCCCGTAATACGCCTCATGAAACGCCTTCGACCGCCATGGCGTTCCCATTCCGTCGATGCAGACAACAATGAAACCAAGCTCCGCCAGCGACTGCATGTCGCCATGAGCCGCCGCGAATCCACGCCCACCGCACGAGCCTGTCTGCGGACCCGGATACACGTGGTTCACAATCGGATACTTCTTTGAAGCGTCAAAGCTCGTCGGTTTGAACATAAAGCCGTACACGTCCGTCTTCTCGTCGCGTCCCTTAACCGTAATCGGCACCGGAGGAACCCACCCCGCCGCCACCAGTTTCGCAATGTCCTGCTTCGCCACATCGACGACTACCTTGCCTGCGTTGTCACGAACCACCGCGGTCTCAGGCTGCGTCACTGTCGAATAAACATCGACAAAGTAGCGCCCATCAGGCGATGAAGTAATCGCATGATCCGCGTTCTCTGGCGTCAGCAGCTTCAGGTCCTTCCCGTCAAATTTCACGCTGTAATAGTGTTCAAAATAAGGATCGCGCCCCGCCTCTTTGCCGACTCCGACAAAATAGAGAGTCCGCGTCGCCTGGTCCACGTTGAGCACTTGCGTGACGTTCCACTCGCCGTGCGTGATGGGGTTCTTCAGCTTGCCCGTGGCTATGTCATACAGATACATGTGGCCCCAGCCTTCTCTCTCGCTGAACCACAGCAGCTCATTCGTCTTCGACAGATAC
>DATMPD010000256.1:0-4784 GCA_035567955.1 Edaphobacter sp. | reverse complement strand
AGTACGTTTGGCGAGTGGCTTCGCGGATCGAACAATCGCGCGGTCTCGACGACGATGGGATTTGTCAGCATTCTGCGGCACCTGATGAAGGACCCTGCGATCGGCAAGCTGATTGTGCCGATTGTGCCGGATGAGGGGCGCACGTTCGGTCTGGAGTCGGCGATCAAGCAGGTGGGGATCTACGCTCCGGAGGGACAGAAGTATGAGCCGCACGACAAGGACATGCTGCTGAGCTATCGCGAGGAGCAGGATGGGCAGATTCTGGAGGAGGGGATTACCGAGGCGGGGTCGATGGCTTCGTTTACGGCGGCGGGCACGGCTTATGTGAACTACAAGGTGCCGACGATTCCCTTCTACATGTACTACTCGATGTTTGGATTTCAGCGCATCGGGGATATGGTGTGGGCGTTTGCGGACTCTCGCGGCAAGGGCTTCCTGATGGGCGGGACGGCTGGACGCACGACGATGCTGGGCGAAGGATTGCAGCATCAGGATGGACATAGTTTTGTGCTGTCGAGCACGGTGCCTACGTGCTTGAGTTACGACCCTGGCTATGTCTATGAGCTGGCGGTGGTGGTGCAGGATGGAATTCGCAGGATGTATGAGAACGGCGAGGACATCTTCTACTACATCACGATGTACAACGAGGACTATGCTATGCCGGCGATGCCGGAGGGCGTGGAAGACGGCATTCTGCGCGGGATGTATAGGTTGAAACCGGCGGCGGACGAGGCTACGGTGCAGTTGTTTGGCAGCGGAACGATTTTGAACGAGGTGCTACGGGCGCAGGAGATTCTGGCGACGAAGTATGGCGTGCATGCGGATGTCTGGAGCGTGACCAGCTATACGGAGTTGCGGCGCGATGCTTTGGCGGTGGAGCGCTGGAACCGGCTGCATCCGGCGGAGAAGGAGAGGGTGCCATATCTACTGACGGCGCTGGGCGATGCAAAGGGACCGATTATTGCGGCGAGCGATTACATGAAGTCGATGCCGGATTCGCTCTCTCCATGGCTTCCGTCGCGGCTGGTTACGCTGGGGACGGATGGATTTGGGCGGAGCGATAATCGCGAGCATCTGCGGAGCCACTTTGAGGTGAATGCGGAGTCGATCGTTGGTGCGGCGTTGTCAAAGTTGGCGCGCGAAGGTAAGTTCAAAGCGAAGGCCGCGCAGAAGGCGATGGATGAGCTCGGACTGAAGGTAGAGGCGGCGGATCCGGCGAGAGCGTAGGCGCGGGCCTCAGTATTGGTTGAACCGGGAGGGTTCCGTTTGGGACCCTCTCTTTTTGCAGAATATGTGGGCTGGAGGCCTTGGTTGAGCGAGAACGGGATGTATGAGAATCCGCTGGTGCCCAATGCGAAGTTGCGGCAGATGTATGTGGCGATGGCCGAGGCGAGAGTGCTGGAGGAGCATGTTGCGGGGTTGCAGAGGCGGGTTAAGGGCGCGAAAGGGCGGCGGAGACTGGATTCGATTTGCGGGCAGGAGGCCTGCCGTGTGAGCACAGCGATTGACCTGGGCCCGGGCGATCTGGTGAGCGACTCGCAGGCGGGAGTGGTGATGGATCTGCTTGCTGGCGCGAAGATCAGTTCCCTTCTCAGGCGTGTGGCTGAGCTTCATTCGGGGAAAAAGGCCAAAGGCTTGAAGTTGGATGGAGGCTCCGGACGGCTGTTGCCGCGGATT
The DNA here is from genome assembly GCA_035567955.1 of Edaphobacter sp. GTDB lineage: Bacteria > Acidobacteriota > Terriglobia > Terriglobales > Acidobacteriaceae > Edaphobacter. The sequence continues at coordinate 3,107 of DATMPD010000256.1, read as the reverse complement.
GACGATGCGGGGGAGCGTTTGAGGATGGCGATGGGGGCGGCGCTTTCGTTCAAGACTTTGGGGCGAGCTAATGTTGTGGTTGCTTACGTTCGTCATGGCGAGGTCGGCAAAGGGGTTTGGCGGAAGGTGCTGGAGCTTGCCGGGAGGCTGGGGCTGCCTGTGATCTTCGTCGTGCTACCGGCGGTGAAGGGAGAACGAAGGGACGGGATGAAGAACGTTAGCGCAAAGACGGCGCGGTGGGGAGTGCCTGGAATTCCGGTCGATGCGGGAGACGCGGTGGCGTTGTACCGGGTGGCGCAGGAGTCGCTGGGGCGGACGCGGGCGGGCGATGGTCCGGTGTTGATTGAGTGTGTGGCCTATCGAACGCCGGGATCTGGAGTGGATGCGGCGGGCGACCCTCTGAAGCAGATGAAGGAATTTCTGCTTGGCCGTAAGGTGTGTACGAAAGCCTGGCTGGAGAGCGCGGGCGAAGGACTGCGGCGACGGATAGCGGCGACGAGACAGTAGAACCTTGTACTTAGGAGAGGCTTGTATGTAACCGCAACCGGGAGGCTCTCCGCGATTACACTGGAAGCTGCTGTTTAACCATAGGTATTGAGGTGCGAGTGCGGACCAGGGGTTTTCTTTTTTCTGCGGTGCTGGTTTTCTGGGCCGCCTCGACTGCTTTTGGGCAGACGCCAACTACTCCTCCTCCACCCGCATCGACGCCGGTGCCGGTTCCTCATCCGTCTGATACGACTCCGGCGTATCCGCCTTACGCGAAGCCGCAGCCAGAGCCACAGCAGCAGGCTCAACCACCGGCGCAGCCGCAGGCTCAACCACCCGCGCCGCAGCAGGCTCAACCACCCACGCCGCAGCAGGCGCCTCCTTCGGCCCTTCCAGTACCGGAGAAGAAAGGTCCACCGGTCGTGCCTCCGGAGCAGCCTACGCCTGAGGCTCCCTACGTAGCCTATGCGCCGTATGCTCCGAAGCCCCCGAAGCCACCGAGGCCTCCGATCGACTGGTTAGGGTCGGTTTATATTCCGGTGGATAGCTGGATGTACCCGGCGTTGACGCGGCTGTATGGGATGGGATTCGTCGACTCGATGTTTTTGGGGATGCGGCCTTACACGCGACGGAGTGTGATGCACATGCTGTTGAAGTCGAAGGATGCGATTCTCAACAGCGACAATGAACAGGCGCAGGATATTTTCGCGAAGATGCTGAGGGAATTGAGCGCGGAGGTGCCGAGCGGCAATGTTGACCGCGGAATTGTATATGGGCTGAGCTCGTCGTATTCACGATTTCTGGGGATCGGCGGGCCAGTGCTGACGGATAGCTTCCATCTGGGGCAGACGATCAACAACGATTATGGGCGGCCGTACCAGACGGGTTTCAACGCGATTGCGGGAGCTTCGACAACTGAGGAGTGGGGACCGTTTTCGTTGTATGTCAGGGGAGAGTACCAACACGCTCCATCGGCGGACGGATACTCGGTCGCACTGGCGAGCCAACTATCCACCATTGACGAGATTGATTACACAGGTCCGCAGCCAACGATTCCGGTAGGTCCTATCGCGGCGCAAAATCCTTTTCGCCTGGTGGAAGCCTACGCTTCCTTCCATCTGCTGGGGCACGAGATCTCGGGCGGCAAGACGGACGCGTGGCTTGGACCGGGAACCGGCTCGTCAATGGCGTGGTCGAATAATGCGGAGAATATCTATTCGTTCCGCATCAATCGCGTGGAACCCCTGTATATCCCTTTTGTGTCGAAGGTGATGGGACCGCTACGGTATGACTTCTTTGTCGGGAGTCTGAAGGGGCATACGGTTCCGAGGGCGCCGTGGGTTCATGCCGAGATGTTTTCCTTCCGTCCGACGAATAACTTAGAGTTTGCGTTTGAGCGGACGATTATCTGGGGCGGGGCGGGGCATGCGCCCATAACCCTGCACACATTTTTTAATAGCTTCTTCAGTTTTTCAGATTCGACGCAGGAGGAGAAGCTCTCGCGTGAAGATCCGGGCGCGCGGTTCAGCGATTTCAGTTTTTCCTACCGGCTGCCTAAACTGCGCAAGTACGTGACGTTCTTCGCAGACGCGATTTCGCATGACGATGTGACCCCGATCAGCGCTCCGCGGCGAGCATCTTACCGGACCGGGCTATATGTTTCGCAGATTCCCGGGCTGAACCGGCTGGATTTCCGAGTCGAGGCCGTCTCGACCGATCCGGGAGTTGGGCCAGCCCACAATGGCCAGTTTGCGTATTGGGAGATCATCCAGCGGCAGGGGTACACCAACAAAGGGTTCATCATGGGGGACTGGATTGGCCGCGAGGCGAAGGGCGGGCAGGCGTGGCTGACGTATCACCTCTCCGGCAACGAGTGGGTTCAGCTGGAGTATCTCAACAAAAAGACGCCGTTCAACTTCATTCCCGGGGGAACGACGCAGAACCAGTTCAGGGCAAGCGTGGTGAAGCGGTTTGGCAGTGAGGTCGAGTTGAACGCGTGGGTGCAGTACGAAGGATGGAAGGCGCCTATCTACAAAGATGGTCTGCAGAAAAATACTTCGGTTGCGGTGCAGCTGACGTGGTATCCGAAGCTACGCAACTATCCCGAAGTGCGTTAGCCCGCATCCTGTCGTCTTGAATAAGACGACTTAGACGCGACGGGTTGCATGACTTTGCCAACCCACAGAAACAGCAGATCCCCTCCGCTGCGCTCCGGTCGGGATGACGACTTATGTCAATAACTTCAAAGATAAGAACCTAGCGAGGATCCGCAACTGGGTTAGCCCCAGGAGCCGGGCAATTAGCGGACGCACGACTTGAAGTATTCGAGGGATTTTTCCAGACCGTGACGCAACTTGATCTTCGGTTCCCAGCCGAGCAACTCCTTCGCCTTCGTGATGTCGGGCCGGCGGCGGGTGGGGTCGTCCTGCGGGAGCGGCTCGAAGATGATTTCCGTGCCGGCACCGGTGACGGCAAGAATCTCGCGAGCACACTCGAGGATGGTCCATTCGTCGGGATTGCCGATGTTGACGGGGAGATGCTCGTTCGAGCGCGATAGCCGAAGGATGCCATCGATGAGATCGGAGACGTAACAGAAGCTGCGGGTTTGAGAGCCGTCGCCG
>DATMPD010000255.1:0-9902 GCA_035567955.1 Edaphobacter sp. | reverse complement strand
ACCGAAGAGCCAGTAAATGAGAACTCAACGAGCCTGAATGAAAGCAACGCCCTTCGAATTTCGCTTCCGCTTTTTTATCCTCGCCGTCATCTATCTTCTCGGCTTTGCCGCGCCGTGGAACTACTGGCTGCATCTGGACTCCATCCGCACCTGGCAGCTCCTCGCGGCGTGGCCGGCGCGAAGCGGCTGGATCAGCTTCAGCACCGCAACGGTAGTCGTGCTGCTCCTCGGCATTGTCTGGTCGCTCAAGGGAGCCTTCCTGCGCACCTGGGGGACAGCCTATCTCAGCCCCTCCGTCGTTCACGACCAAGCCATGCACGGCGAAAGTGTCATTGCAGCGGGTCCCTACCGCTACGTTCGCAACCCTCTCTACCTTGGCAACCTCATCCACACCCTTGCACTTGCACTCCTCATGCCGCCCAGCGGAGCAGTCTTCTGCATTCTCGCGATCAGCCTCTTCCAACTCCGCCTGATCGCGGCAGAAGAGTCTTTCCTTACCGCAAAGCTAGGCGAACCCTATCTCGCCTACTGCGCCAAGGTCCCCCGCCTCATCCCCGCTTTCACACCGCGAGTTCCCGCCTCCACTCTCCAACCCAAATGGCCCCTCGCCTTCCTTGGCGAGATCTACATGTGGGGAGTTGTCGTCACCTTCGCGACCCTCGGCTGGCGCTACAACTCCATCCTCCTCATCAAGGGCGTGCTGATCTCCCTCGGCCTCTCGCTCATCGTGCGCGCCTTCCTGCCAAAACGCTAACTTCCCTAATTTTTCTCGACGCGCCCCAAAACAACAAGCCCGCCGCACCCAAACGAAACAGGGCGCAACGGGCTCATCGTTTTTTCCTGCTGTTCATGTTTCTCATGCCTGAAGCAAAAACCGCTCAGGCGTTGTCGTGCGGGAGGGCTTATCGCGTGCGACGCGTTCGCGCCAATTGCCGCAGTTCGTGTCGCAATCGAACTACTTCTTCGCCGGTGCGATCGTGTCCTTCGCAACCTTGGCCACGCGGAACTTCACCACGGTCTTGGCCTTGATCTTGATCGTTTCGCCGGTCTGCGGATTGCGACCCAGCCGCGCCTTGCGCTCTGCCTTCACCAGCTTGCCGATCCCAGGAATGGTGAACTCGCCATTCTTCTTGGTCTCTTTTACTGCGGTGTCGGCGAGCAACTCCAGGCCCGCCGCAGCCTGCTTGTTGGTGATTTCGAGCTTCTCCGCCATGTGGCGAACCAGCGCTGTCTTTGTCATTCCCTTTGCCATGTGTGTTGCTCCTTCTTACTTTCGAAATAGATTCTCGGGTCTTGTTCACCTTGCCCGCATAAAGATTTCGTAAAACCGCATCCTGTTTCCAATGCGAAATCATCAATGTTCATGCGGCTGCGGAGAACCGTACCGCAATTCACCTTCATCCTTTCCGAGCGCTTTGTCAATCAGAATTCTTCGGTTTCCACAGGTTTTTTCCGGGTTTTTCCGGTTTTGTTCGCATTCGGGCACTTTTTCTGCAAAAAAACCCAGCAAAACGAAGAAATTTATTTCTTCAAAGCCTTCGTCTCACGCCCGTTTTGTCGCAGCACAGCGTAGGACACATGGCCTAGTTCGTCTTTATAAAACTCCAGTTCAGCGTCAAACGCGGTTGGAAAAAACTTCGTCTCCGACTCCGCCTGCATCGCAACTTTCCCCTGCCCCGAGCCCTGCGTTACCAGATGCCCATCCTCCACCGTCACCACAATGCTGAACGTCGGCGTCAACTCATAGGTGCCGACGTAGCTCGCAAGAATCTTCGGATCGACCGTGACAACCGCGCGCACCTTCGGCTGAAAATCCGGCCAGTGATACACCGTCGCAATACTCCGCATCACCTCGTCCGCCAGCCTCGACCCACCCTGCGCATTCGTCATCACCACAGCGCCCTCACCATCGTTTTCATAGGCCTCCATCACGCTCTCAAAACCGGCATTCACGCCGCCATGGCCAAAGTAAGGATTCGTCTCCGCCCCGCCAATCTGCAACCCCAGTCCCCACTTGCCCATCCCCGGCGTCAACATCTCCTTCGTCATCGCCTGCGACAGCACATGATTCGCTTTGCCCTTCAGCGACTGTTCAACCTCCAGCGCATACAGACACAGATCGCTCGGCGTCGTCCACAATCCCGCAGCCGCCATCTCCGGATACGTATGCGCTCCTCCCTGAACCGCCTTGCCATCGGCTTCATAGGGCGTCGCCGCCATCGCACGCATGTCCACCGGCAACGGCTGCTGATACGTGCTATGCGTCATCCCGATCGGCGCAAGAACCGTGTCGTGCAGCAGCTTCGGAAACGGCTCCTTCGTCACATCGATCAGCATCTGTTGCATGATCGTGTAGCCTCCACCGGAGTAGTTCCAGCGGGTCCCCGGCGCGGCCTCAATGCGAATCGCCGGCGTATTCGCCGGCTTCTCGCCATTCAACACCTGCACCAGGCTTGGAACCGGAGCGTCCGACGCGTAACCCGGAAAGCCATGCACCGTCGTCCCGCCCGTATGGGTCAGCAGCTCACGCAGCGTCACCGTCTTGCCACCTGCAACGGGGGCATCCGGCAGCTTCCAGCTCATCAGCACTGTATTCACATCCGCATCGAGCGAGAGCTTCCCTGCCTGCACCTGGTGCAATGCCGCCATTGCAGCCAGGGGCTTGCTGATCGATCCCGCCTGGAACAAAGTCTCTGCCGTAACCGCAGGCCCATCGAGCTTCGTGACTCCAAACCCCTGCGCCCACTCGATCGCACCATGATGAATCACGGCAATACTCACGCCCGGAACATGCAGAGCCGTCATTCGTTCACTCAGGCTATGCCGCGGGTGAGGATCGTCCTTTACTATTACGCTTGGCGTAAGACCCGCCTCGACGTCCTTGATGTGCTGCTGCGTCTCAGCAGAAATCGCCGTAGAAATCGCCGGCGGCTTTTGAGAATGCGCAAGCTGCCACGTCCCACACGCAAGCATGAACACCAAAACTCGCTTCAGAACCGTCCGCATCGAATATCCTCCAAAGGCATCTTGGGCAAGCAGCGGCCTCGCGAAGAAATTCACAGTTTTTCGTTGGCGTGAATTTCACATCCGTTTGGCGGCTCCGGCATCCATACTCTAGCAAAGAGAAACGAAACACCACCCTTCGCACAATCCATCCCCACCGGCCCTGGTTCCACAATTAAAAAAATAAGGAGAACACATATGCCCACAATCACGACCAAAGACGGCACCTCCATCTATTACAAAGACTGGGGCGCCGGACAACCCATCACCTTCTCGCACGGTTGGCCCCTCACCGCCGATGCCTGGGACGCGCAGATGCTCTTCCTCGGCCAGCAGGGCTACCGCGTCATCGCGCACGACCGCCGCGGCAACGGCCGCTCCAGCCAGCCTTGGGACGGTAACGACATGGATCACTACGCCGACGACCTGGCCGAGCTCTACAACTTCCTCGACCTCAAAAACGCCATAGCCGTTGGCCACTCTACCGGAGGCGGCGAAGTTGCACGCTTTCTCGGCCGTCACGGTACCAGCCGCGTTTCGAAAGCCGTGCTCATCGGCGCCGTTCCGCCCCTCATGCTCAAAACCGCCGCGAACCCCGAGGGCCTGCCGATCTCCGCCTTCGACGGCCTTCGCGCCAGCCTGGTCGCCGACCGCTCGCAGTTCTACCAGGAACTCACCCTGCCCTTCTACAGCTACAACCGCCCCGGCGCCAAAATCTCCAAAGGCGTGCAGGACAACTTCTGGCTCGCGGGCATGCTCGGCGGCCACAAGAGCCAGTACGACACCATCAAGGCCTTCTCCGAAACCGACTTCACCGAAGACCTCAAGAAGATCGACATCCCCGTGTTTGTTATGCACGGCGACGACGACCAGATCGTTCCCATCGTCGCTGCCGGTCTGAAGTCGGCCAAGATCCTGAAGAACGCAACCCTCAAGGTCTACCCCGGGTTCCCTCACGGCATGTGTCAGACACACTCCGACACCATCAACCCAGATCTGCTCGCCTTCCTCAAGTCCTGACGCCGATCCCCAGGGGTGGGCTTCTCTTCCGGTGGCTCACCCCACACCGGCAAGGCATTCTTCCGCGAGTTGTTCGAGCGTCTCGTCCTTCAACGCGCTCGTATCCACCCATCCACCAAGTTGAAGCGCGATCGACATGCAAGCATCCCTTAGCTCGTCGGCAACCAGTCGATCTTCGATAGCCCGCGCCACCACCATGCCTCCCACGCACAGTGCAGCCACTGCCTGTGCCTTCGCATGCCGATGGTGCTTCTCATCCGCAACACTCCGCTCCAGCAAGCCAACCATGGCTGCAAACACCTCTTGGAAGGCGCGCTTCGTATCCTCGCCCGACCGCGTCACATCGGTCGGCAGCGCAACCATGGAGCACGAATTCTCCACATCCTCAAAGTGCTGTTGAGAGAGATAGGCCTTCACTACCTGCGCCGCAGCCTGCGACGAGGCCATATCCAACGTCACACCCTCCCAAGTGTTCTTCCACTCCGGATCGGTGGCGAAGGACCCCAGAACCTTTGTGTACAGATCGCTCTTGCTGCGGAAGTAGCTATAAAACCCGCCGTGCGTCAGGCCTGCGCCCGACATGATCTGTTGTACTGAAACATGGACAAAGCCATGCCGATTAAACAACCGGCGTGCACTCTTGATGATCTTTCTCTTTACTTTGGCACGATGACCCACCGGATAAGGCATACTTTTCCCTGCCTTTGCTTTGAAAAGTTCCGTTCCCTGCGTTTGATATCAGAAGTATTAGCTCATCCGTCCTGTACTGTCCACACAAAATATTTTTGGCCTCTCCTCTCCCTAAAAGAAATTTCGTCATTTCGACCGAAGCCGTTCGCGTTCTCATCGTGAGCGGCGAAGTAGAGAAATCCGCTTCGCTACCCAGGCCTCTTCCTGGCCGTTGCTCTAGTCGTTACCTTCTTTCAAGGCATCCATACTGATGAATCCATTCTCTGCGCCCGGCATCAACCTCTATGCGGCGGTTGACGTTGCGAGAGGAGCACTCACAGGATGCAGATCGGCATCGACAGCTTCGCAGCACTGGTTCCAGATCCCATCACGGGTCACACCGTCACCGCGCACGAACGCATCGTCCAACTCCTCGAGGAGATCGAACTCGCCGACAAGGTTGGCCTCGACACCTTCGGCCTCGGCGAGCACCACCGCGTCGAGTATCTCGACTCCGCCCCCGCCATCATTCTCGCCGCAGCCGCCGCCAGAACAAAAAACATCCGCCTCACCTCTGCCGTCACCGTCCTCAGCGCCGCCGACCCCGTCCGCGTCTTTCAAAACTTCGCCACTCTCGACCTCATCTCCGGCGGCCGCGCCGAAATCGTCGCCGGCCGCGGCTCTTTCATCGAAGCCTTCCCCCTCTTCGGTCTCAAACTCGAGGACTACGACGAGCTCTTCGAAGAAAAACTCGATCTCCTCCTCGCCCTGCGCGAATCCACCAACATCCATTGGTCCGGCAAGCATCGCGCCGCACTCACCGGACAGGGCGTCTACCCCCGCCCCCTGCAAAACCCGCTCCCCATCTGGTTAGGAGTCGGCGGCACACCGCAATCCTTCGTCCGCGCCGGCGTCCTCGGCCTTCCCCTCATGGTCGCCATCATCGGCGGCGAGCCCCACCGCTTCCGTCCCCTCATCGACCTCTACCGCGAAGCCGGCCAAAGCTCCGGCCACGCCCCCGAAAAACTCAAAGTCGGCATCCACGCCCTCGGCTATGTTGCCGACACCGACCAGCAAGCCTCTGACGACTTCTTCCCCGGCTACGCCGAAGCCTTCACCAAGATCGGCAAAGAACGCGGCTGGCCCCCAGTCACTCGCGGCCAGTTCGAAGCCCTCCGCCGCCCCACCGGAGCCCTCATGGTCAGCGATCCCGAGACCGTAGCCTCCAAGCTCCTCCAGATGAACGAAGCCCTCGGCGGCATCTCCCGCATCAGCTTTCAGATGAGCGTCGCCGCTCTCGCCCACGACAAACTCATGCACGCCATCGAACTCCTCGGTACCCGCGTAGCCCCCATCATCCGCAAAGCCCTGCTCTGAACGTCTTCTACCGTCCACCGCCCTTGTCCGCTCAAACGTTTCTTAGTTGTCATCCTTCGCCGAAGGCGGAGGATCTGCTTTTGCCGCAGTCCTTGCTTTTGGGATTAAGCGCAGGGCTTTAGCCCTGCGAAAACTGCACAAGCAGAAAGGGGCTTTAGCCCCGGGCCTTCTTCGTCACAGCGTCCTAGAAGATCGGCCGCTTCGCCTTCCCCACCAGCGGAGCATTCAGCATCGCAATCATAGGAGCCGCCGCCCTGAACCGCTCCACCACATCCTTCAGCAGCGTAGCCTTCATCGCCCGCTCCACCGGCAGTCGCGCCGACACGCCCCATTGCTTATTCTTCAACAGATCCATCGCCGGATGCTCCTCCGGAAATCCCTTAGGCGCCCGTGTCAGCGGAGCCCCTTCACTCTCCGTCATCAACGACCGCAGCTTCTTCGCCTTCATCACCGCGCGAAACTCCTCATGATGCTCCGCCAGATAGCGTCGAATCGCCAGCAACTGTTCCCGCTCCGGCATATACACGCCAGCCGCAATCACAACCTCCTCCGGCGTCACACTCAGGTAAAACCCCGCCCCCGAGGTCTTCTGCAGCCCATCCCGCACCCACCATGCTGAAACATGGTTCTTGTATGGCCGCTTGTCCTTGCTGAACCGAATATCCCGATAGATCCGCATCACGATCTTCTGCGGCGGCCTCACATGCATCGGCGCAAACTCCGCCATCGCCTCATTCACCTCGCCGATCAGCTTGAGCATCGGCTCCTTCAGTTCCTTCTCAAACAACCCCCGCCGCGCCTCAAACCACACCCGGTCATTGTTCCGCTTCAACCCACGCAAAAACTTCAACGCCTCGCTCGAAAATTGTGTCGCCATCCTTCAATCGTACCCTCCATCGTGCTGGCCGAAGCAAGCTCCCGCAGCGAACAAGATTACTAATCTATTCGCAAATCCTTGCATGTGGATCTACCTGCGACGCAAGAAATACTTTGTTTTCAATGGCCGAAAGTGGCCAGAGGGTTGCTCCACACTAGATCGACAACCTCGTTTTCCACCGCAAGCAACAAGCGAAAACGCCTCTAGACATCCGCCGCAAACCAGTCGGCTAGATGTCTCGGCCCCGGGCCCCTCTTTTCCTAACCGAAACTTCCTGATGGCACTTCATCCGTCCGGTGGTCATCCATCGCGCGAGTTTGCGCTACCGTGCGCCAAATCCCTCGTCGATGCAATTGAACACCGACAACCCGTTTACGCGATGCCAACCCCTTCTTGAGAGGTGTTCCTTGAAGAAATTGCTGATCCTTAGCTGCTTACTCGCCGCGGCTAGCTCTTCCGCCCTAGCCGATAACTTTATCTACGCGAACAACGCTTCCTTCGGCGCGCCCTACGTCTTCCAAATCGACAAGACGACCGGCGCGGTCACGAACTCCTACACCAACCTTCAAGGCAACAACGGTCGCGGCTCCGTCGTAGTCGGTACCACACTGTATTACACCGATGCCGGTGACAACCACGTCTACGCCTACAACCTCTCCACCAAAACCCAGCTCGGCAGCGTCTTCACCGTTACCGGCTCCTCAGCTCTCTCCACAATCGCGTACGACGGTACCAACTTCTGGATCGGAGACTACAGCGGCACCAACCATGCTTATCTCTACTCGCCGACCGGAACACTACTGAAAACGATCTCGCTCTCGAAGTGCACCGGATTCTGTGACGGTTTGGAATACTTCGTCATGAACAACACCGGCTATCTCCTCTCCAACGAGGAAGATGGGGCCGTAGACAACTATGACCTCTACGACACCAACGGCAACCTTGTCACTGCCAACTACCTCAATACGTCGGGGCACACCTCCGGAACCACGGGCATCGCATTCGACGGCACTAACTTCTACACATCGAACATCTTTCAGGGCTCCTTCAATGTATGGGCCGAGGATGGTACCTTTATCAAAACCCTCACCCTTAGCGGCAATGGGAACTTGGGCTTCCTGATCGAGGATCTCTCGGCAGACTACTCGCAGGTCCTGCCACCTTCCGAAGTTCCAGAACCCAGTACCCTCGTCCTAGTCGGCTCCTCCATGCTCGGCCTGGCGGGCGTTGTAAGACGTAGATTTGCACGCAACCAGAAATAGATGGAAGGCGGCCTCTCCTGAGGTTGGTACCATCGGCCCGGCCGTCCTGCAAGGGATGGCCGGGTCTTTGATTGTCTGCAAAGAGCTTCATTGTCTGGTTATCCGGCATTCGTTCGAATCCGCCCGAAGTCAGCTGTCACTTGAGGAATGGCGCGGCTTGCATCGCATCGCTGTTCCGTACCCCCTCGCCTGCCGGTCTCAGCCTGCCTTTCACATGCTGAATAACCTCCGGCAGCGTCACTAAAACTGAATCGCCCTCGAGAATCCTTAGTCGGCGATGAACCTTATCCAGATCCCCTGCGAAGTGCCACAAGCAAACAACAAGATTCAGCCGCGGAAAATTCGCGTGAACCTTCTGATAAAGATTCCTCGCATATTCAATGGCAAACGGCGGCAGCGCCGAGATGCACACGACATCCGGATCGAACTCCGTGACAGCTGACATCATCTCGGACGACATACCCACCGGCACACTATGACACTCAATTTGACCGTTCTGGAGCAGTTGAGAAAGCAGCAGGCCAACCACTTCATCCGCCTCATCTCTAGCTGGAAGGCAAACAACACAGCCTCCCGAAACCTTCTCCACGACATCCTCCGCATCATGAAGAACCGACCCATTGGAGTCGCCCAGTTCTTCAATAAGCTCCCGCGTGCTCTGCATGATGAAGCTCAGAGTCGGCTCGTCCAATTCGTTGCGATGACGATCCTGCTCGACCAGGCTAAGCGCCGGAATCAGTACTTCACTATGGAGGTCCTCAAGAGAGTTTCCCTGAAGATATTGCTCTAAGACCTGTCTCGCCTCGTTCTGATCCGAAGCCAGCAGCCGTTGGTAATACAGATCCGATCGCGATATCTCCGGTTCGTCTCCCAACAGCACCCTCAAAAAATTAAGACTCGGAACATACCGGCCCATCACCACCAGAGAAACGGTCAGAGGCGTCGCCAGAATCAGCCCCGGAAATCCCCAGATCAGCGTCCAGAAAACCGCCGCAACCAGAATTGCCAGCGTGGATAGCCCAACCTGGTTTCCATAGAGGAGCGGCTCAGCAAAATTCGCAACGACGATTTCCAGGAAGAAAAAGAACGCCATCGTTCCCCACGTGTGTCCCCACCCAGGAAATATCGCAAGCGATAGCAAGATCGGCACCGCCGCCGCCGCCGGAGCCCCCACGTAAGGCAGGAAGCGAAGAACCGCCGCAAACAATCCCCACAGCCACGCATCGGGAATCCCGATCAAATACAGTCCCACTCCAACAATCACGCCAAAGACCGCATTGACCGCCGACTGCAGAAACAGGTATCGCTGCACGCGCTGCGTCGCTTCATCCAGCGCCTGCGTCATCACCTTCAGCCGCCCGCCGCACGAAAGATGAATGAACCGGTTGCGCAAATCTTCCCGGCCCAGCAAGACGAAGATCGTAAAGATCACCACCATCCCCGCCGATCCCATCGAACCGAGTACGCTCCCCAGGGACGCAAACGGATTTGAGGACGGCACCACCTCCACCGCCATCGGTCGAGCCGCCGACGATCCCGGCGCAGGCAGCCGCTTCGTACGACTTTCCTCCATTGGCGCCGAGCCGCTCTTCGCCAGCTCCCTCTCCAGATCATCCACCGTCTGCGACACCTTGCTCAAACTCGTGTTGCGCAGGCCGCTCAACGCATGAATCTTCTCCTCCAGAGTCGTTTTA
>DATMPD010000254.1:0-10447 GCA_035567955.1 Edaphobacter sp. | reverse complement strand
GCGGTTTCATTCGCCGGTGGAGCTGGACCGGCTTTCGTTGTCGATGAGCAGGGGCGTGATGGTGACAGGTGGAGGGTTGCGGATTCTTTATCTGGCGGGGCCGACGAAGCCGGATGCGAGGCCGAATGCGCCGCCGATGTTAACCGTGGATAGCTTTGAGTTCGTTACGGGATGGCGGGAGTTGCTGCGGCCGACGACGCGGGTGGTGTCGGTGAAGGTGCGGGGGTTGCAGCTGAATATTCCGCCGAAGGAGGAGCGGGGAGTGGCGATGCGGGATGATCCGAAGCGGCGGGGGCAGCCGAAGCTGGGGATTGCGGTGGACACGATTGAGTGCACGGATGCGAAGGTGGTGATTGAGACCAGCGTGCCGGGGAAGAAGCCGCTGGAGTTCGCGATCAGCAGGCTGGTGCTGAAGGATGTGGGACTGAAGAAGCCGTTGAACTATGAGGCGGTGCTGGTGAATCCGAAGCCGGTGGGGCAGGTGCGGTCGACGGGGCAGTTTGGGCCGTGGCAGGATGACAATCCGCGAGATACACCGCTCGATGGGAGCTATGAGTTTACGCATGCGGATTTGTCTTCGATTCATGGGATTTCCGGGATCCTGGCGTCGACGGGGAGGTTTGCCGGGACGTTGGGCGAGATTGCGGTTGAGGGAAAGGCGGAGGTGCCGGACTTCCGGCTGGATGTGAGCGATCATGCGATGGCGTTGCATACGGAGTTTCGTGCGGTGGTGGATGGGACGACGGGAGATACGCGGCTGGAGGCGGTGAAGGCGCGGGTGGGGCGGTCGGAGTTGACGGCTGCGGGTGCGGTGACGAGGTCAGAGAAAGTGCAGGGGCATACGACGGATCTGCGTGTGGTGATGGAGAAGGGGCGGATCGAGGACATGCTGGTGCTGGGGTTGAAGGCGAATCCGACGTTGATGCGGGGGGCGTTGGCGCTGAAGACGCATATTCTGATTCCTCCGGGGCCGGTGAGCGTTTCGCGGAAGATGCGGCTGGATGGGACTTTCACGATTCATGGGGCGGAGTTCAACGATGCGCAGATGCAGCAGAAGGTGGATGCGTTGAGTATGCGGGCGCAGGGGAAGCCGAAGCAGGCGAATGCGCGGGATGCGGAGGTGGTGGCGTCGTCGCTGACGGGCAAGTTTTCGCAGGCGGATGGGGTGATCGAGGTGAGCGAGTTGAACTACGAGATGCCGGGGGCGCAGGCGCAGATGGAGGGAAAGATCGAGCTGGTGGGGAGCACGTTTGAGTTTCATGGCAAGGTGCGGACGCAGGCGACGGCTTCGCAGATGACGACGGGGTGGAAGAGTCTGCTGTTGAGTCCTTTCGATAAGCTGCTGAAGAAGAACGGGGCAGGGCTGGAGCTGCCGATCAAGGTGACGGGGACGCGGTCGACGTATGACCTGCGGCTGGATTTTCCGCATGACAGCCGGCCGCCGGCGGGAGTGGGAAGTCCTCCGAAATGAGCGAAGTGCGGAGGAGAAAGCAGGGCATGGCGCTTTCGGTGGAGAGACAATCGGGGGGCGCTCTGCTACTGTCAGTCTTAGTGAGTTTTATGGGAGTGTTCCTCGGAGTTTGATGTCCGGACAGCCACAACTTTACTCCAGCCCTGAACCGGCTGTGCAGCGGGCGCCGCCGGGTGGCGATGAGCCTGTGAAGTCGAACGATGCCGGGCCTGATCCTGAGCCTGGCAAGAGGACAGCGCCGGTTTGGTTGCAGCGGCTTTCGCTGTTTGTGCTGGTGCTGTTCTGCGTGTACCTGGGCGTGCTGGTGATGATCCTGCCGTGGTGGACGCGGATCTGGGACCGCAATGAGTTTATTCTGGCGCGGCCGTGGCTGGCGGCGATTCTGCATAACGGCGCGGTACGGGGGATGATCTCGGGGCTGGGGCTGCTGGATATCTGGATCGGGATCTCCGAGGCGGTGCACTATCGCGACTACCGGGGATGAGGACCGATTGGACCGTTTTGATAAAGAGCCGATGATGCCGGAGGTGCCGGATGAACTGGATTCCGCGCCGCTGGCTTATGAGAATGCGGAGTTTCTGAACTCGCCGGATGGGCGGCTGTTGCGGATCATGGCGGAGTACCAGGAGCCGATGGCGCGGTTTCGGCGGGAACGGATTCAGGACACGGTGGTGTTCTTCGGGTCGGCGCGGTTTCGTGCGCCGGATGTTGCGAACTCGGAGCTGGAGTTGTTGGCGAATACAGGTTCTGCAGAGGCGGCACCGCATCATGAGCAGCCAGCCTCGCCGGGGGAGATTGAGAGCGGCGAGCCTAGCCGACTGAAGCTGAAGCTGGCGGAGGCCGCGGTGGAGATGGCCCGGTATTACGAGGATGCGCGGCGGCTGGCGGGGATGGTGGCTACGTGGGCGCAGACGCTGCCGGGGCGGCGGCATCGGTTTGTGGTGACCTCGGGGGGCGGACCGGGGATTATGGAGGCCGCGAACCGCGGGGCGTATGAGGCGGGGTGCAAGACGATCGGGTTGAATATCCATTTGCCGTTCGAGCAGCATCCGAACCCGTACATCACGCCGGAACTGAACTTTGATTTTCACTATTTCTTCATGCGGAAGTACTGGTTCGCTTATCTGGCGAAGGCTCTGGTGGTGTTTCCGGGCGGGTTTGGGACTCTGGATGAGATGTTCGAGCTGTTGACGCTGGCGCAGACGAGGAAGCTGGCGAAGAAGATTACGGTGGTGATCTATGGGTCGGAGTACTGGAAGCATGTGATCAACCTGGAGATGCTGGTGGAGAAGGGCGCGATTGCTCCGTCGGACCTGGAACTGTTTCAGTTCGCGGATAGCCCGGAGGAGGCGTTTCGGATTTTGAAGGATGGGTTGACGGAGAATCATCTGGAGTCGGACTATGAGCGCGAGCAGCAGCGGTTGGAGCGGGAGAGGATTCCGGTGGAACCGGCTCCGAGTGCGCAGGAGATGATGGGACCGGATATTACTAAGACGCGGTAGGGCATTAAGACGACCGCGGATCTCCACGGATGAATATGCTTAGTTTTGAAGGGAGAGCAGAAACATCGGGAGGGAACATCAGAAGGGTCACAAAGGTGGGTTTGGAGGGTAGGGATCAGCTATAGGTAGCAAGTCTTTCCCATAGTTACATCCTTTGTATTTCCAGAAACAACTGGAGTTGAATGCGGTGTACTTCTTCCAATCCTCAAGTATCGATTTAGATCTAGGCGATATGAAAACTGCAAAGGAATCAACAGCGATTTTCCCATTTTTGTCATACCATATCTTCTGCCACCCTTTGCTAACTGGTGGTTCTACAAGATCAGTAGGTTTTTCATGGCGCTTTTCTTGAAGTTCGCGCTGCTTTTCTTTCTGCCATTTGAACCAGCTTTCGGATTGAGAAACATATACGCTAGGACGGCCCAGAAAAGCCTCATCAGCTGTAGGCGTACCCACCCCAACGCTATAATCAACAGCTTTGCCTGTAACTATAGAGTCCTTTGCGGTGAAGAAAATTATAAAAGTTACACCCTTACCCCTGTACCATTGAGGCAGCAGAGCGTTATCGGTAAATTTGTACCATTGACATTCTTCGTGAGTGCATTTAGGAAATGGCGCTTCCTCCGCCCCTATCTTTTTTGCAAATCTCTGAGCATCTTCAAATGTTGAATTTAGTTTGAGAGCCCGGAATTCATACAGTAAGTATCGAGCACGAAGTGGCGGATACAACAAGGTAGCCAAACAAACAATAAATCCGATGATTGGCAGTGGAACTAACCAGAAGAATATTCGCTTAGACAACATTCTCCTAAATTCCTTTCGGGGAAAACCCACCCTTGCCTAATTTTTATTGACTACCACTACCTACAATAAGTTGAAGTGACGTTCCTTTTTTGGTGGGTGTGAGTAAGTCTAGAGTCTTACGCCGTGTTCGCCGATGATGGTGAATATGGAGAGGAGATTGGTGAGGCCGAGGAGTTCGCGGATTCGCTTGCCCACGTGGAGGAGTTGCATCTCGCATCCGGCGGCGCGGGCCGAGGTGTAGAGGCCGACGAGGGTGCCGAGGCCCATGCTGTCCATGCGGGTGACGTTGGCCAGATCGAGCACGATACGTTTGCTGCCCGGGATGATGGGGCGGATTTTTGAGTAGAAGATGTCAGACAGCTCGGAGACTAATTGTCCATGGCAATGGACGATGATCACTTCGTTGGTACATTCAAGGTCCAGGGTGAGGCTGGGCGGAGCTGGTTTGTCGGTCATAGGCTCTCTCTAATTCCAAAACGTTGCGATATGGCGGGGAGCGGTTCGAGAGAGTTTCTCATACGGCGGCTGGCCGGAGTCGAGAATTCTGAGGGCGCAAATCGACGATGGTGATGCTTGAACCGGGTCTGGCGGAGAATTAGGTGCGCATACAACTTTCGGGGAACCATTGCAGTAACAGAAGTTAGGGATTTTGAAGCTGCATTCTTGGTGCAGTCACATTGTAGTCATGAAGAGCTTCCATACTGGCGTCGGTAGCAGCCTGAAATGGGGGTAGCCGATGAGCCAGTCGAGCATCTCGTACTTGTGGCGAGAACCGGAGGCGGCGAAGGGCTTTACAACGGGCGTTTCGCTGCATAGCCATACCAACCAATCGAAAGAGACACTGGACTTTATCTCGGAGCTGTCGAAGGACTGGAGCGTGCTGCAGCCGGTGATACGGTGGGCGGAGAAGCGCTGCAGACGGTTCACTGGGATCGATCCTGACTACGCGCGGGCCTACTGGACGCCACCGTTGACGCCGAGCCTCGCGTTCGACCTGGAGCGGCGGCAGATTGAGGACAGGCTGCAGATTCCAGGGCTGGTCTCGATCACCGATCATGATGATATTCAGGCTCCGATGCTGCTGAGGACGGTGGCGGCGTCGCGGCATATTCCGGTGTCGGTGGAATGGACGGTGCCGTTTGGAGCGACGGCGTTTCACCTGGGGATTCATAACCTTCCGAGTGTGGCGGGAGCGGCGTGGATGCGGCGGCTGGCTGCGTTCACGGCGATGCCGGTGGAGACCCGTAGGCCGAGGCTGCTGACGGAGATGCTGGCGGAGTTGGATGAGCTGCCGGGGGTGCTGATCGTCTTCAATCATCCGCTGTGGGACCTGTATCGCGTGGGGAAGGAAGAGCACGAGGTGCTGGTGAATGAATTTCTGGCGGTGAATGGGCAGTTTGTTCATGCGCTGGAGTTGAATGGGTTGCGGGACTGGAAGGAGAACCGTGAGGCGGCGACGCTGGCGGGTAAGTGGAACCAGCTGGTGATCAGCGGGGGCGACCGGCATGGCGTGGAGCCGAATGCCAATGTGAATCTGACGCGCGCGGGGAGCTTTACGGAGTTTGTGCATGAGGTGCGGCGCGAGCGGCAGAGTCATGTACTGTTTATGCCGCAGTATGCGGAGCCGTGGAAACACAGGATTTTGCAGTCGACGTTGGCGGCGATCCGGAACTATCCGGATTTTCCGGAGGGGGCCAGATTGTGGGATGAGCGGGTGTATCACCCGGATG
Organism: Edaphobacter sp.; assembly: GCA_035567955.1. GTDB lineage: Bacteria > Acidobacteriota > Terriglobia > Terriglobales > Acidobacteriaceae > Edaphobacter. Next base: position 4,940 of record DATMPD010000254.1, on the reverse strand, counting down.
CGGATGGGGTGATACAGCCGCTGTCGCGGCTTTGGATGTTTGGCGGTGCGCCGGCGTATCTTCATGCGGTGCTGGGGATCGTTCGGATGATGGGGGCGGGGCCGGTGTCGAGCGGGTTGCGGATGGCGTGGAACGACAGGGTGGAGATGCGGGCGACGCTGGGCGGCCTTGAACTTTGAGTTGTGAGCTTTGAGCGGCACGGCTGATGTTTCACGCAGGCTGGGCTCGGGGTAGTCTTGAGCGATGCGGGTGCCGCGTGTTGCCTACTTTCCGGATTCTTTCCATGAAGTGAATGGGGTCGCGCATACCAGCAGAAATTTTCTTGGGTATGCCCAGCGGCGTGGGCTTCCGTTTCTCTGTGTGCGGGCGGGGACGCGGGAGATTTCGTTTGAGCAGGTGGGGGAGGTGCGGACGCTGGAGTTGCGGCGGAGCCGGGGTTCGGTACGGATGGAGAAGGATCTGGAGTTCGATACGTTGTTCTGGCGGCATGGCGGGGCGATCCGGCGGGAGTTGGAACGGTTTCGGCCGGACGTGATCCACATCACGGGGCCGAGTGAGCTGGGGATGTTCGGGGCTTACTTTGCATGGGAGATGGGGGTGCCGCTGGCGGCTTCATGGCATACGAATCTGCATGAGTATGCGGCGCGGAGGATAGGATGGCTGACGGGGAGGATGGCCGAGGGTCGCGGGGCGGCGATCGAAGGGGGCGTGGAGACGGGGGGGCTGTGGGTTGCGTCGCAGTTTTATAAGCTGGCGAAGATTTTGTTTGCTCCGAACGAGGAGCTTTGCCGGATGCTGGAGAGGACGACAGGGAGGCCGTGCTTTTTGATGCCGCGAGGGGTGGATACGGAGTGGTTTTCTCCGATGCACCGAACGCGTGAGGCTGGCGACAGGTGCGTCGTGCTGGGGTATGTGGGGCGGCTTTCGGTGGAGAAGAATGTGGCGTTGCTGGCGCGGGTGGAACGGGAGCTGGCGGCGATGGGCTTGGACGATGTGAGGTTTTTGATTGTCGGGCATGGGAACGAGGAGGCGGCGTTGCGGAGGGATTTGAAGAAGGCTGAGTTTGCGGGGGTGTTGCGGGGGCCAGCGCTGGCGCGGGCTTACGCGAATATGGATGTGCTGGTGTTTCCTTCGCATACGGATACGTTTGGGAATGTGGTGCTGGAGGCGCTGGCGAGTGGGGTGCCCGCGGTGGTGACTCCGGATGGCGGGCCGAAGTTTACGGTGCGGGACGGGGAGACGGGATTTGTAACTGTGGATGATCGCTTTGCGGAGGCGGTTGCTGAGCTGGCGCGGGATCGTGCGCGGTTGGCGGCGATGCGGATGAAGGCGCGGGAGTATGCGCTGGGGTGTGGTTGGGATGCGGTGTTTGATCGGGTGTATGCGGGGTATGAAGCGGCTGGCGGCTAGACCTTGGTGTCCTGCCGGACGGGCCCACTGCGCGTGGGGCGGCCACTTCGTGGCGTGTGTACCGGTCGGGGTGGGGCGATCTTCTTTGGTCCTCCCGTTGGTCGGGTGGAAGATGATGATTCCGACCAACGGGAGGACCGATGCTGCCGATTCATCCCCGACAAGTTAAAAAGGCGTGCGAACGCCCGCCCTCCGCGCAGGAGGCCCGTCCGGCAGGACATGCGCCTTTAGAAGCGGAGCGCGCCGATGTAGGCGGTGTAGGGCGGGAGCGTCATGGATTCGAGATGCATGGTGCCCATGGCGTTGTCCGAGCGGAGAAGGGTGCGGAGGAAACTGCCGCGCAGGTGGAGTTTCGTGGTGTCGGTCTTGAGGGAGAGGTGCTGGGGCTCGCCGGAGAGGTTGCAGAGGATGACGAGGATTGGATTGGTTGCGGAGACGTCCTTTGGTTTGCGGATCATGATGAGAACGTTCTGATCGTCGCGATTGATGGTGAGATATTCGCCGGAGTTGAGGGTGGCGTTGCTGTGATGAAGCTCGATGAGCCTGCGGTACCAGTTGAGGAGTGAGGTGGGATCGGCTTCCTCTAACGCGGCGTTAGGGGTGGAGGGTTCGGGCGGGGGAGCAGGTTTGCCTTTGGGTGGTGGAGGCGGGGCGTCCCAGATGATGATGGGCGTGGCTGGTATGGGTTTGGGTGTGTCTGTCGGTGCAGCCGCGGGCGTGTCCTGGGGTTTGTCCGCGGGTGAGACGGGTATGTCTTGCGGCTTATCGGCCGGAGGGACGGGCGTGTCTTGCGGTTTGTCTACCGGAGAGGTCGAGGTGTCCTTGGGTGCTTCTGGAGTCGGAGCGGATGTGTCTTTCGGTTTATCTGCTCGTGTTTCTTTGGGAGGCTCTGGCGATGTCGCGTTAGAGGCTTGCGGTGTGGAGACGCCTAGCTCCTGACCGTAGTAGAGCAGAGGTTGTGCGCGGGTGGTGAAGAGGATGGTGGCCAGGAGTTTGGCGATGGCGAGATCGTTCTTGCCGTCGGCGTAGCGGCTCATGCTGCGTTTGAAGCTGGGGCCGTCGGTGGCGAGGAGCGCGAGGTTGTGGCCGGCCTGGGCGATGTTTTCAGTGGACTCGATTGCGGAGCGGATGGGGGCCGGCTTGAGAGGGGTGACGGCGCCGAGGCGTGTGTCGAGGAGAAGCTGGGTGATTTGCGGGTCGGGGGCTTTGTAGGTTCGCTGCTGAGGAGAGGAGGGGAGGGTGGGATCGACGTCGCCGATGAGGATGCGCTGGCCAAGGTAGGTGTTGGTGGCTTTGCGAAGTTCGGCGGCCTGGGCGTGGGCCTGGGGCGTGGCACCGATGACGTGGAAGCCGGCGATGCCGCGGTTGAGCCAGAAGCGGGCTACGTTGGGCAGGTCGGCGGCGGGGATTTGGGGGTCGAGGTCGAGCAAGATGCGGATGTTGCGGCGGCTGGCCTCGTGGATGAGGTCGTCGAGATCGTCGAGGGTGCCGTAGGCGGGTTCGATGGATTGGGCGTGGGCGGCGTCGGGCTGGATGGCGGTGAGGAGGAGGGCGTCGGCGCCGAGGGAATGGATGTAGTCGAGGCGCTGGGCTACGCCGTGGAGGCCACTGGCTGCTGGGTCTTTGTCGGTGGGCGGGTTGAAGTTGAGGGGGTTCACCTGATAGACGATGGCGTGCTTCCACCAGACGTCGGTGTTCATGCCGGAGCCAACCCAGCCGGGGCGGGCTAGGGTTTGGGCGGGGGCGCTCGACGTGAGTAGGCAGGCGCAGGCGAGGCAGAGGGTGAGGAGTCGGCGAGGGGTCGGCATGGTCATCGTGCTGGCTAAGGAGATGCTACGTGAGTTTGTTGGACGAGGGGTATGTCTGAGGCTGCGGAGGGAAGGAACGCCTCTGCGGCCTTTGGGAAACGCCGCGAAACCGTTCGCGACTCGCCGATTGGTTTCATTTACCAATCTACTCATTCGAACAGTTGTGTGTTGATCTAGTCCAGGAAGAATTCTTCGAGCTCGCCTCCCGATTGGTCCAAAGATTTCCGGCGCTTCATCAGTATTTTGTGTTATTGTTGCTCCTCTCCGTTTCATGGGCCCTGTGAGGTGCGCAAATGGCGATTACACCGCCTTGGGCCCCCATGCCAGCGCTGCAGATTGTTTCAATCGATCGACCGCGATTGACATGGCGGGTACTGTGACTGACGGCGACACCTCCGTGGACTTTACGGCCGTTGATGGACAGATTGTCACTTTCTCCCTCAATTCCACCAACGCCACCTTCACCGGGACAGACAGGAACACAGCGCAAGCACTGAAGCTAGCTTTGAAATCACGGGAACTATCACTTTCGACAGGCCCTGTGATCCGGCCCAATCGTCTCCGCACTGAAGAATGCCGGTCACACTGACCGAAAACGGTAAAAATTGGAGGAAACACAATGAAGAGTATGAATGGCAGCGCAAGGACGAGGACTTTTGGCGTATGCATGTTGATGGCGACTCTACTGTTCGGGCATGCGGTGGCAAAGGCCGATGCGGTTCTGGACTGGAACCTGATTGCGGTAAACACAGCTATTGCGAACCTCCAGAGCCCGTTCGCCCAGGCGCGATATGCAGCGATTGTGCAACTCGCTGTCTTTGAAGCCGTCAACGCCATCACTCGGGACTACCAGCCGTATCTTGGGAGCATCGTCGCCCCCCATGGCGCCTCAGCCGACGCAGCAGCCATCCAGGCTGCCTATCGGGTGCTCAGTACTTATTTTCCGGCCAGCGCGTCCACTCTCGGCACTGCTCGCGCAAGCTCGCTGGCTTTGATACCGGACGGTCAAGCCAAGAGTGACGGCATAGCGACGGGCGACGCCGCAGCTCTTGCCATGATCGCTCTTCGTGCTAACGACGGCTCGTCGCCGGCGCAATTCAAGATACCGGGGCCGGCCGTTCCTGGCGAATATCAGGCTACGCCGAGTTGTCCAATGGTGAATGGAATCCGGGTCGGAACCTTCTTTCAATGGCAGAACGTAACCCCGTTCGGTATCCCGGGTGTCAGTGAGTTTCTCCTCGATCCACCGCCTGCGCTTGACAGCAACCAATACGCGAAGGCGTACAACGAGGTGAAGGCGGTAGGGAGCGCGAGCGCCAACAGCACAGAGCGGCCACAAGATCGGGCTAATGTCGTGCTCTACTACGCGGCCTCCACGCCAACCCAGGTATTCAATCAGGCCGCAAGGGAGGTCGTCGCGCAAGAAGGGGGGTATTCGCTCTCCGAGAACGCGCGTGCTTTTGCCCTGATCAACATGGCGCTCAGCGACGGCGCGGTCACTACATTCTTCAACAAGTACCACTACAACTTTTGGCGTCCCGAAACCGCGATCCATGCAGGTGACACGGACGGCAACCGGAAAACCGATGGCGATCCGAACTTCGTTCCATTCATCCCGGCGCCATGTTTCCCGAGCTATCCCTCAAACCACGGGAGCTTATCTGATTCGGGAGCCGAGGTCCTGAGACGTCTTTATGGCGAAGCTGGACATGCGATCACGTT
>DATMPD010000253.1:0-2994 GCA_035567955.1 Edaphobacter sp. | reverse complement strand
CGTCATCCCGAACCGAGTCTACCGAAGGACACCCTTCAGAGTCTTATCTCGTCATCAAAATTCGCCATCAAAATCCGTAGTCAAAATCCGCAAAAGTCCGTCAAGGGGAGAAATCCGCTTCTCCACACCCTGGCCGTCCTTGCAGTAATAGGCCGAAACCTATTCCTTCCACTTGATATTGCACCCCACAGCAAACCGCTGATTCGGGTCCGGCCTCTTCCCCGCGATCACCGCATCCATCGCCGCTCGCAGGTCCTTGCCCGTCACCGGAATATCATTCCCCGCATCTCCCCGCCGAGGCCTGCTGTCATCCAGCTGCCCGCGATACACCAGCGCCATCTCTCCATCAAACAGAAAAATATCCGGCGTACAAGCCGCGTCGTACGCTCGAGCCACCTCCTGCGTTTCGTCATACAAGTAAGGAAAGCGGAACCCCAGCCGCTCCGCCTGCCTCTTCATCTCCTCAGGCGAGTCCTGCGGATACGCCTCCACATCATTCGACGAGATCGCCACCATCCCGATCTTCCCCTGATAGTCCCGCCCAATCCGCGCCAGCTCTTCTTCAACATGCTTCACATAAGGGCAGTGCACACAAAGAAACATCACCAGCAACCCATGGCATCCGGTCGCAGCGCAATTCGCCCCATCCGCCCGCGCATCCTCCGACACCACAGCAAACACATCATCCCGCCCCACGGCCTTCCCGCTCACCACATCCATCAACTCAAACGCCGGAGCCACACTCCCCAGCGCCACCATCGTCGATTGTGTCTTCGACATCTCTCTCATCTCCTCGCAGACAGGATCAATTCCTCTGTGCCCCGCTCTATCAATCCCCATTCTAAAGCGCGATCGTTACACTAATCCCATGTTCATCCACATGTTCTCTTTCCGCTGGAAACCGGACGTCACCGAGCAGCAGAAACAACGCGTCTTCGCCGAGGTCAGCGCTCTCAAGGATCACATCCCCGGCATCCTGGACGCCGCCGCAGGCTTCAATACCTCACCCCGCGGCCATGGCTATGAGTTCGGCGGCTTCATGAAGTTCTCCGACCGCGCCGCATACGAAGGCTACAACGCCCATCCCGTCCACCAACAGCTCCTCACCTGGCTCCTGCCTCTCATCGACCCCATGGAGCTAGACTTCGAACTCTAAACGGTGGCAAGTTGTCCAGTTGGCCTCGCGACTAGTTCTTCAGCCGCTGCCGAAGACTGTGAGCCAGCTTTTCGATCTCTGCGGCTTTCTTCACCGAATCCGCCGATAACGTCTCCGCGGGCGTGCTGTCGATCTGCTGTTTCAGATCAGTTGCGAGCTTGAGCAGCTTGTCACTATCGGAGATAAGTTGCTTCTGCCTTTGGACGCGTAGCATCTCGGCTTGTCGTACTTCGGCAGAGTCATCGACTACCACCCGTCGATTAGCGTCCGCAGCCGGGTCAGACAGCGGTTCAGTATGCTGAGTCTGCCAAGCACTGACTCCGAATGGACATGCAGTTATCAGTAGGGCACCAACGACCGCACATCGAACCACTCTCATAGGTCACCCCAAATCCCCCGAATTTAACCTATGCCCGTTCAGATCGAATAGGCTCAGCACAACAGTCTACGATATAGAAAAAGCATGCTCCCCACCCGCACACTCCCCGGAGGCCGCACCACGCGCCAGGCCCTGCCGCTAGGCCCCAACAAGCTGCCTCTCTGCCGCTGGTGCGATCTCGAAATCCTCGCCAAACGCCGCCGCACGTTCTGCAGCGATTACTGCGTCCACCAATGGCGTCTCCGCACCGATCCCGGATACCTCCGCGATCAGGTCTTCGCCCGCGACCACGGCATCTGCGCCGTCTGCGCGATCGACACCATCGCCGCCTACAACGCACTCAAACGAGCCCGCGGTCCCGCCCGCGCCGCCGGCCTGTATCTCTACGGCATGAAATCCATCACCACGCGCCGCAGCCTATGGGACGCCGACCACATCCGCCCCGTAGCCGAAGGCGGCGGCCAGTGCGACCTGGACAACCTCCGTACCCTTTGCTTGCTCTGCCACCGCGAAGCCACCGCCCAACTCCGCACCCGCCTCAAACGCCCCCGCGCCTCGCAATGTCCCGAGTTGGAAGTACTGGCCTCAGAAGAAGCCTGCCCCTGAGCCTGTCGAGGGGGGAGATCCCCACACTCGGTCCAGTCGTTGTCGTGTCGTTTCCCACCAGCAAAATGCACACAAAAACCAGCGATTCACCACAAATTGTCCACATATTTCGTGCTGGAAAAAGCACGATTCCCGCGCGTCACCACCCAAAATTCCTGAGCAAAACCAAACCCGATCCCCCAAAAGCCTAAAACTCACCACAAGTCACCACAAAAACCGAACAACCGTTTTATCCACAAGAAGGTGGTCAGTCCTCCACTATTGACATTCGTTTCTCCAGAAAGACCCCTTGGATCGACCACGCGTTCTGATCGATGAAATCATCGCAAATCCCCTTGGGCGCAGGGCCCGGCATCACCCATATCTCTGGTGCGTCCTCCAGAACTCAGGCCACGGCATCTTCGGTGGCCCACAAACAAAAATATCCGGGTGGTATTCGCTCTCCTCGTTCTTCACGCCCTCTGAGTTGCCGTTATGTCCCGCCAGCCTACAGGCGGTAAACGCCTTGTCCGCCGCCTCCCGCGAAAACCCAAGCACAATCAGCGTCGAAGGCTGCGGCGTAGGATACCCGCGCAGCCAGGCCGAGTTCGTCATGCTGATCGGCTTCGGCAAATGATAGGCCGGCCCCAAAATCTCCACCGCCCCCTGTTCGCCATAGTTCCCCACCAGCACGCCAACACGGTCTCGCTGCTCCGGGGGCAGGGAATCGCGGATCCCCGCAACTGTCTTCACCAACTCATCCCACCCAATCTCCTCCCTTAGATCGCCATTGTTCTTCAAGGCAAACTCCCTCAGCGGCCCGCTTGGCGCCAGCGGCACAAGCAAAGCAAAGACAAACAACCCATACGCCGCC
>DATMPD010000252.1:0-8900 GCA_035567955.1 Edaphobacter sp. | reverse complement strand
ACGAGGCCTTGATTGATTTGCGGCTCCCAGACGACTTCGGCTCCTTCGAGGGCGCCGATTCTGGTAACGAGGGCGTGGGCCTGATCGCAGGTGCGTTCGATAAGATCGGCTATGCCTTGTCTGCCTAATTGCTGGAGGGCGGCGTAGGTGGCGAATCCTCTGGCGCGGCGGGACCACTCGGGGTTCCAGTCCATCTGGTCGCGTGCGTCTGAAGCGTGGGTGAGGTAGGAGGCGCGGTGGGAGAGGGAGGCGCGATGGGCCTGGGGATCCGCTACGAAGGCGTAACCACAGTCGAAGGGGACGTTGAGCCACTTGTGGCCGTCGGTTGTCCAGGAGTCGGCGGCGTGGGCTCCGTTGAGGAGGTGGCGGAGGCGCGGGGTGGCGGCGCACCAGAGGCCGAAGGCTCCGTCGACGTGGACCCAGGCGCCGTGTTGCTTTGCGATGGGGATTAGCTTTGCGAAGTCATCGAAGGCGCCGATGTTGAGATCGCCGGCTTGCAGGATAACGATGGTTGGTTGGGAGGGGGAACTCTCGAGGGCTTCGATGAGGGCGTCTTCGCGGAGGCGGCCGTTGGCGTCGGTGGGGAGGCCGGTGATGTGTTTTTGGCCGAGTCCGAGCATGCGGATGGCTCTTATGGTTGAACCGTGGATCTCGGTGCTGGTGAGGATGCGGATGGGTGGGGAGCCGGCTAGTCCTTCTTTTTCCACGTCCCACTGGCGGCGGGCGAGGAGGGCATGGCGCGCGGCGAGGAGGCAGGTGACGTGGGCCATCTGGCAGCCGGTGACGAGGGCGAAGCTGGCGGTCGCCGGAAGGTGGAGCAGGTCTTTGAGCCAGGTGCCTACAACTTCTTCGACTACGGCGGCTGCGGGAGAGGTTGCATACATTCCGGCGTTCTGGTCCCACGCGGAGGTGAGCCAGTCGGCGGCGAGAGCGGCGGGGAGCGAGCCGCCGATGACCCAGCCAAAGAAACGGGGGCCGGTGGAGTCGATGATGCCGCCCTCCACTGCTTTCACGAGGTCGTCGATGATTTTGGTGGCGTCTCGCCCGGAGTCGTCGAGGGGAAGGGAAAGTTTCTTTCGCAAGGTGGCGAGGTCGGCGGTTGCGGCTACTGAAGAAGAGGAGGCGGGCGTGAGGTAATCGATGGCGTGTTGGAGAGCGGCTGCAAGGGGAGCCTGAAAGGTTGGGAGCTTTTCCGTCATACGTGAAGGATAGTAGTAGTCGTTCGCGAACGCACTCCGGTTCTTACTTTTGAAGTCCGCAGGACCTGGCTGGCCGTCAGCTGTGAGTCGGCTGCGTACATACGAGCGAATATACCTGCCGCCCCCCCGAGTCCTGTCTTGCCGAAAATGACGCTTGCAGTCCTTGCGGTGATTTATACGCTTCGGATGCGGCGTTGGCAGGCGGCTATAGCTGTCGGCGCATTGTTGTGGGTCGTGGGCGGGGGTCGCTCCGTTACTTGTCCCGAATGCGTTGATGGTACCTGCTCAACGGTATATCCACGTTGTCGTGATTCTGACGCAAAATGCTCCCCTTGAGACTGCGGCAGTCTTGTTATTGCGCCCGGCGCGACGCAGTTCTATGGGTTGGATAGCGGATAGATCGCAATCGACTTCTTTGCCCTCTCGACAAGGCCTTGTTCGATCTTTGGCCATTGATCTTGGGCGGGGCCTCCCCTGCCCAGTTCGGACGCGGTATGACCGGTTGACGCGACGTCCTCACTGTAGATGAACATCAATTCTTTGCGTTTTTCTTCGTCGAGAAGATGCACGAGACGGACGGACATCATTGCGGAGGGCAGTTTGTAGCCGTGGGTTTCGAGGAGGGTGTGGATGTGTTCTACGTCGGAATCCGGCTTGATGTGGCCGCTGGTTAGCTCGACCCAGGTGTCGACGTAGAAGTCGAGTCCGCCGATCTGAGTGTGGCGGGGTGAATCGTATGTATGGTGAAGCTCCGGCCTTGTGGGCAGGTAGCTCTCGAACTGTATCCAGTAGAGGCGCTGAACTTTTTTCCGGGTGTCCGCCTGTACGAAGGCGTGGAGTTCGCAATTTGCCATGCCGTAGAGGATCCAGCGATTTGATCCAACATACGCGGGGCCAACGTAAACCGGCGAGTTCAGAAGCTCGATTCTTACGGCGGGATCGCTTGTGGAGGTGATGGTGTTTCCTTGGACCCTGCGCTGGGGCGGTCCGGGCTGGGTGTGGGTTTGGGCGGCGAGGAGCGCGGTTAAGAGAAGGGCAATGGAGATGTGTTTTAGCATGCTTGATCTCCCGCTTGGAGGTACGCATTTTTTGATGCGTGCAGTTCCTTCGTGAGCTGGAAATGGGTTTGGTCTTTATACTTGGGGATATGCCGGTTTCTGACTTCGAATCTATGTCCAAGTTCGCCTCGCTGGAAGACCAACTTGATCTGATTACCAAAGGTGCTGCGGAGATTGTTCCGCTGGAGGCGCTGAAGGAGCGCATCGCGAAGTCGATTGCCACGGGAAAGCCGATGCGGATCAAGGCTGGGTTCGATCCTACGGCTCCGGATCTGCACCTGGGGCATACCGTGCTGTTGCGGAAGTTGAAACACTTTCAGGATCTCGGGCATACGGTGATTTTTTTGATTGGAGATTCTACGGCGCTGATCGGCGATCCTACGGGGCGCAATGTGACTCGCAAGCCGCTGACACGGGATGAGATTGCGGCGAATGCGGAGACCTATAAGGAGCAGGTGTTTCAGATTCTGGACCGGGAGAAGACGGAGGTCCGGTACAACTCCGAGTGGCTGGATAAGCTGAGCTACTACGACATGGTGAAGCTGATGGCGCAGTTTACGGTGTCGCAGATGCTGGAGCGTGAGGATTTTCATAAACGCTTCAATGAGGAACAGCCGATTGCGCTGCATGAGCTGATCTATCCGATTGCGCAGGGATACGATTCGGTCGCGCTGGAGTGCGATGTGGAACTGGGGGGGACGGATCAGAAGTTCAATTTGATGCGGGGGCGCGATCTGCAGAAGCACTATGGGCAGCCGCAACAGATTGTGCTGATGATGCCGATTATCGAGGGTCTGGATGGCGTGCAGAAGATGTCGAAGTCGCTGAACAACGCGATTGGCGTGCATGAGCCGGCGGGGGAGATGTATGGGAAGCTGATGTCGATTTCGGATGAGTTGATGTGGCGGTACTGGACGCTGCTGACGGATCTGCGCGTGTCGGAGATTGAGGCGATGCAGGAGCAGGTGCGTGAGGGTGCGCTGCATCCGATGCAGGCGAAGAAGAATCTGGCTTGGACGATTACCAAGGGGTTTCATTCGCAGGCAGAGGCGGATGCTGCGGCGGACGGTTGGGCGAAGATGTTTCAGCAGCGCGGGGTGAGTGAGGATGTGCCAGTGGTGAAGGTGGATCTGAATGACCCGGCGTTAGTGACCTATGAGCAACCCGCCACATCGCTCGAAGGCACACCTGTTCTCGTGATCCGTATCGCCAGATTGCTCCAGACTGCTGGCCTCGCCTCATCGATGGGTGAAGCAAGCCGGAAGATCGCCGAGAACGCCGTCAGCATCAACGGCCACAAATTCTCCGGCAAGGTAGAGCGCTTCGACTGCATCCAGGAAGGGCCCATTCTCCGCCTCGGCAAAAAATCCGTACGGGTGGAGTGGATGGTGGATTAGGGTGGCCTCGGCAAAGACCCAAAAGCAGAAGCAGATCCCTACGGGATGACAACCAAAAGGACAGACAACAGCAACGACAGAAGCAGATCCCTGACGGGATGACAACAAAAAGAACAAACCACAGCAAAAGCAGAGCGCCGGGAACACAAACCTTATTGAAGAATTTGCGTCTTAGAGGATGTGGTTCTATGACGATTTTGAAGTTTTATTGGGTGCTGATGTTGTCTCTGCTGGTGGGGCAGTGCACGTTGCACGCGCAGGATGCGAATTCGGCGAAGGAGATCGTTCGCACGGCGATGCAGGCTGAACTGGCTGCCGACAAGAACGATCACACACACTGGCGTTACCGCGATGCGAAAAAGGACGGGACCGATACGGTTTCGATTGTGGTCGAGACGGAGCATGGCTCGGTGAAACGGGTGATCATGAAGAATGGACAGCCGTTGACTGAGGCAGAGGCCAGGGTCGAAGACGAGCGGGTGCAGCGATTCATTCACGATCCGGACAAGCTGGCCAAGCAGAAACGGGACGGAGCGCAGGACGGGAAGAATGCCGAGGAGTTGCTGAGAATGCTGCCGGAAGCTTTTACCTGGAAACTAGTGAGCGACGACGCGCAAAGATTGACGTTGCATTTTGATCCGAATCCGGGCTTCAGTCCGCCGGACATGCAGGGCCGCGTTTTGGGGACGATGGCTGGGACGCTGGTGGTGAACAAAGGACAGAACAGGATTGAGACGATCAGCGGGAAGTTGACTCAGGATGTGACGATTGGATGGGGGCTGCTTGGACGTTTACACGAGGGTGGGACGTTCCGGGTAGAGCGCAGGGAGGTGGCGCCGGGATTGTGGTCGATCGTAGAGACGCATGTGCACATTGAGGGAAGGGCGCTGTTCTTTAAAAGTATCGGGGAAGAGCAGGATGAGGTGCAGACGGAGTTCACGCAGGTGCCTGACGGAACGACTCTGGAGCAGGCGGCGGAGATGACGAAGCCTGCGTATGCGGCGTCGGGGAACGGGACGCATAGGTGAAAGCGTGTCCTGCCGGACGGGCCCGCTGCGCGCGGCGCGGGCGTTTCACGCCTTTTTTAACTTGTTTTGGCGGGGCGAGATGTCCGGCCCTCCCGTTGGTCGGGAGTTAGGATTTCAGATTTCAGTTCGCTGTATGCTCGGAGACAATGGCACACACTCCCTATCCACAAACTGATCGTGAGCTGATGCGGTTGATTGAACGCTCGCCGGGGCATCGCGCGGGGTATAAGCAGCTGATTCGCGAGCTTGGTCTGGGCGGCGGACGCGAGAGGCGGTTGCTGCTGGAACAGCTCGCTCGCATTACGGCTCGAGGCGAGCTGGTGAAGACGGAGAGCGAGCAGTGGAGTTTGCCTGCGGCTACTCCGGAGAAGACGAAGCGGGTGAAGCGCGACGGCTTTGAGGCGCCGGTGGAGCATCGGGCGACGCGGGACAAGCTGTTGGCGGGGCGGTTGGATCTGCATCGCGATGGGTATGGGTTTGTGCGGCCGAATGGAAGTGTGGATCGGAGCGACGATCTTTTTATTCCGCCGAATGAGTTGAACGGCGCGATGCAAGGGGATGAGGTTCTGGTGGATGAGGCGCCGCCGGGGAGGGATGGAAGGCGGTCGGGGCGTGTGGCGCGAGTGCTGAACCGACGAAATCCTACGGTGGTGGGGATCTTTCATTATGCGAGAACGCATCGGGGGAGTGCTTGGGATAACGCTCCATTCGTGAACGGGAATTTCGTTACGCCGCTGGATGAGCGGATGGCGGGTGCGCCGGGCGGGGGGGCGATTTTGATTCCTGAGGGTGCGGAGATTCCAGCGACGCCGACGGTGACGCCGCATCGCGTGTTGGGGGAGGAGGCACAGGCGTCGCAGGTGCATTGGTCGGAGGAACTGGATCCGCATCGGCCGCTGGAGGGGCTGGCGGTTGATGTGGAGATTACAGATTTTCCGACGGTGGGAAGGCCAGCGCGGGGTCGTGTGATCGAGGTGCTGGGGCCACCGGATGCGTTTGGCGTGGATGTCGAGATTATTATTCGCAAGCATCATCTGCCGCATGTGTTTCCGGCGAATGTATTGGCGGAGGCCGCGGCGTCGGCGGAACAGACGGTAGCTGCCATGGAAGAGGAACAGCAGATTCCTTCGCTGCGCTACGGAATGACAACAAAAAAACACGGAATCGCAACCGGAAAACATGTGGCAACCGCAAAACATGGAGCGGCAGCGGGAAGGCGGGATTTTCGTGGGTTGAAGATTGTGACGATCGATGGGGAGACGGCGCGGGATTTTGATGACGCTGTGCTGGTGCGGCCGCTCAAGAATGGGAATTGGGAGCTGCAGGTTCATATTGCGGATGTGAGTCATTATGTGAGGCCGGGGACCGCGTTGGATCTCGAAGCGAGGCTGCGGGGAACCTCGGTTTATTTTCCGGATCGTGCGATTCCGATGCTGCCGCCGCAGCTTTCGAGTGGCATGTGCAGCCTGCGGCCGGATGAGGATCGGCTGGTGTTGAGCTGCGTGATGGAGATCGATGGCCGCGGCGAGGTACTGGGGTACGAGGTGTGCGAGGGAATCATTCGCAGTGCGAGGCGGATGACGTATACGCAGGTTCAGGGTGTGCTGGATGGGAATCCGGAGACGCGGGCGGAGTTTGCCGATCTGGTGCCGGAGTTTGAACGAATGTATGAGCTGGCACTGAAGTTGAATGCGAAGCGGCATCGACGCGGGTCGATTGATTTCGATCTGCCGGAGCCGGTGATTCAGTTTGATCCGGATGGGAATATGGAGGCGATTGTCCGGTCGCAGCGGGGGTGGGCGCACCGACTGATTGAGGAGTTCATGCTCTCGGCAAATGAGTGCGTGGCGACGTGGATTGAAAAGCAGAACGTGCCGAGTGTGTATCGGATTCATGAGATTCCTGATCCGAAGCGGATTATTGATTTTGAGGAGACGGCGAGCCAGTTTGGTTATTCGCTGGGGTTTAGCAGCTTGCCGGTGAAGCGGATTCAGACTAAGGGTGACCGGCGCGATGCGCGTGGGAGGGGGCGTCAAGCTCAATCCAAGTTGCAGACGCACGAGGTTGCAGAATCGATTCCGGTGACTCCGCAGATGTATCAGCGATTGACGGCGAAGATTGCGGGGAAGCCGGAGGAGCGGATTCTTTCGTACCTGATGCTGCGGTCGTTGAAGCAGGCTCGCTATAGCGAGAAGAATGTGGGGCACTTTGCGCTGGCTGCACCGAGCTATACGCACTTCACTTCGCCGATACGGCGGTATCCGGATCTGATTGTGCATCGGCTGTTGCGGGAGCTGATTCAGTCGGGCGCGAATACGGAAGGGGATGCGATTTTGTCGGATGCTCCTCAGCCCTGGCAGGAGAGGCCGGCTGCGAAGGGGCGTTCGGAAAGGTTGGAGCGGGCAGTTTTGGAGGGACCGATTCCGGAGGCGGAGCTGAACGCGATTGCTGCGGAGTCGAGCCAGAGTGAGCGGCGGGCGGATGACGCGGAGCGGGAGCTGATTGAGTGGAAGAAGATCAAGTTCATGCAGGACCGCGTGGGCGAGGACTTTAACGCCATCATTCTTTCCTGCACGAAGTATGGGTTCTTCGTTGAGCTGGATGATCTGTTTATTGAGGGACTCGTGCCGCTGGCTACGCTCCAGGATGATCGTTATATGTTCCGCGACACGGACCGGCAGATTGTGGGGACGCGGAATGGCCGGGTGTTCAAGATGGGGCAGCGGGTGCATGTGCTGCTGGATCGCATTGATCGGCAGCAGAGGCGATTACAGTTTGCGTTGCTGGCGTCGGAGGAGGAGTTGGCGAATGCTCCGCGTTCGTTGCGAAGGTCGAAGACGGCTGCGTCTGCGAGCGGCGAACGGCCACATTCAAGTCCGAACCGCTCGGGCAAGAAGGGGAAGACGAAGTCCAAGGCGCGGGAGCGGAATAAAAAGGCTAAGGGAAAGCGGCGCTAGATTGCGGTCGAGGGCAGCGCCAGCGAATAGACCGGTGAGCAATAAAACGAAGGCCATGATCAGTAGGGTTACTCTGAGTTGATGCAGTTGGTCCCAGCGAGACCGATCCTGCAACCAGCAGTCGTAGGGGTGCTGGGGGTCCATCTTGGCGATTCGATTGTTGATCGGTACGAGCATCGCTATGGTGAATACGATTGTGACTGTCCAGAGGGCAGCGGCCATTCCGATGAAGAGACCCGGGCCACTCGATAGGGGGCGATGCTCGAAGGCTGCGCCGAGGAGGAGCACAAGGGCAACGCCGTACCAAACGGGCATCGCTTTGCCGAGAACGCTTGCAAGGGGGGTGGCTGTTTGTGCGTGGGTACTGTGGGCTAACTTGTGCAACTGGGGGTGTACGAAGGCAGCCACTGCGAACTCGTTGCCTGCCATAAGTCCGGTGACGGTTGCGGTCGCAATGTCGTAAGCGGCGCCCATATTAATATTGGATGCGGCGTAATTATCCTGCGCATCGTAAAATTGGAGTTCAAAAGGAGTTTGCGCGAATGGCACACATGGTTTTTGACACGAGATTCAAGGCTGAGATGGAGGGGCTGGATGAACCGCCGTTCGATTCTGACTTTGGGCAGAAGATTTACAAGAATGTTTCGAAGAAGTCGTGGGGCGAATGGGTGGAACGGCAAAAGATGCTGCTGAATGAGTATCGTCTACAGCCATGGACGCGGGAGGCGCAGGAGTTTCTGGTGGAGCAGATGAACGAGTTTTTCTTTGGCGAAGGTGGATCGTTGCCGAAGGAATATGTTGCGCCAAGCCATTAAGGGATGCGGGCCTCAAGGAAGCTGGTCGTGTACACTTAGAACTGCAATATACCCCGCCGTCGCCCTGGGTGACGTGCGAATCAATAGTCGGGACGTGGCTCAGCCTGGTAGAGCGCACCCTTGGGGTGGGTGAGGTCGCTAGTTCGAATCTAGTCGTCCCGACCATTTACTTTCAATCAGTTAGGTTGTAAGTCTGGACTTGGAGGGAACAAGTCTGGGAACAAAAAGGAACATCAGGCCGATACAGAGTGATTTTCTGTATCTGCCTCAAGCCCAAACAAACTCGCGACTACTGCTTGCGCGGCTCGCTTCTCTTGAGTGACGGCCTTTGCGTAAACCCCCAGAGTCATCACTGGCGAGGAATGCCGCAATAGTTCCTGCGTCGTCTTCACCGATGCTCCAGAGGATTGAAGCAGTGTTGCAAGGGTTCTTCGGAAGCTGTGCCA
>DATMPD010000251.1:0-7494 GCA_035567955.1 Edaphobacter sp. | reverse complement strand
GTTGAAAGGTGGATTCCCCGAAGGCCTCGACCCCGACATCGCCGCCGCGACCGCGAGGGCCGAACACCGCTACACCGCCGCGCTCGCCAACGACCTCAACACCGCAAGGGCTCGCGCGGCCATCTTCGACCTTGTCAGCGCCGCCAACTCCGCCGCTGATGCAGGCACCCTCCGCGCCGAGAACGCCGCGCAGATATTAAAAGTCCTCGCCCTATTCGACGGCGTCTTCGCCGTCCTCAAAGACAACGACGCCCCCATCACCCGTGCCGCGCTCGCCTGGGCCGAAGCCGAAGGCCGCATCCACGAGGCCGCACCCGAACTCGTCGCCACGCTGTCTTTCTCCGACGCCGACATCGACGCCCTCGTCGCCGAGCGCACCCAGGCCAAGAAGACCCGCAACTTCGCACGCGCCGACGCCATCCGCAACGACCTCCTCGCCAAAGGCATCTTAATAGAAGATTCCAAGGACGGCGTGCGCTGGAAGCGCAAATGATCGATGGTTTTCTCTGTCAAAACTTACACCGTGACTGTTCGTTCGTTCGCCTAACCGCACATCACGCCACTCATTTTTAGCTTTCCAACTCCGAGGCCCATGAACAAAGATCTTCTCCCCATCGAAGCCATCGTCGAAAAGCTCAACCTGCCTGAAAAATATGTCGAACGCCTCGGCCCTTACGGCGCGAAGCTCAAACTCGACCTCCTCACCGACCCCGCCTTGCCCGTACGCGGCAAACTCATCCTCGTCACCGCAACCACCCCCACCGTCTCCGGCGAAGGCAAGACAGTCACCTCCATCGGCCTCGTCCAGGGCCTGGAAAAAATCGGCAAGAGAGCCATCATCACCTCACGCGAGCCTTCGCTCGGCCCAGTCTTCGGCATGAAGGGCGGAGCCGCCGGCGGGGGCCGCTCGCAGGTCGAGCCCGCGGAAAAAATCAACCTCCACTTCCACGGCGACTTCCACGCCATCACCTCCGCGCACAACCTCCTCGCCGCGCTGATCGACTCGCACCTCTTCCACGGCAATCCCCTCGACCTCGATCCTCACGCCATCACATGGCCCCGCACGCTCGACATGAACGACCGCGCCCTGCGCCACATCATCGTCAGCTCTGGCGGAAAACGCGATGGCGCGAATCGCCACACCGGCTTCCTCATCACCGCCGCCTCCGAGATCATGGCCATCATGGCGCTAGCCGCCAGCCGAGAAGACCTCCGAGCACGCCTCGCCCGCATCGTCATCGGCCAGACCCGCTCCGGCAAGCCCGCCCTCGCGCAGGACCTCGACGCCACCGGCCCCATGATGGCCCTGCTCAGCGAAGCCATCCTGCCCAACCTCGTCCAGACGACGGAAGGAACTCCCGCCCTCGTCCACTGCGGCCCCTTCGCCAACATCGCCCACGGCACCAGCTCCGTTCTCTCGCAGCAGATGGGACTCCGTCTCGCCGACTACGTCGTCAACGAGACCGGCTTCGCCTCCGACCTCGGCTTCGAAAAATACATGGACATCGTCATGCCCAGCTCCGGCATCAAGCCTGCGGCCTGCGTTCTCGTCACTACGGTGCAGTCTGTCCGCAACCAGGGCGAGGGCGACCTCGAAGCCGGCTTCGCCAACCTCAAAAAACACATAGCCATCGTGCGCGGCTTCAACCTTCCCGCCATCGTCGCCATCAACCGCTTTCCCAACGACACGGAAGAAGAACTCAAAATCCTCGAAGAATGTTGCGAGGCGCAAGGCGCAGCCTTCGCGTTATCCGAAGCCTTCACCAAAGGCGGCGAAGGCGCAACCGCACTCGCGAAAAAAGTAGTCACCGTCATCGCCTCCAACCCGAGCCCCGCGCTCCAAACCACTTACACGCTTTCCGCCTCGCCGCTGGAAAAGATCACCGCCGTCGCCCAGAAGGTCTATGGCGCAGCCACTGTCGAACTCAGCCCCAAGGCGGAAGAAAAACTAGCCCGCTTCAACCAATGGGGCTACGCCGATCTCCCCGTTTGCATTGCGAAGACGCAATACTCCCTCACCGACGACCCCAAGCAGATGGGCGCCCCAACCGGCTGGACCCTTCACATCACCGACGTCGTCCTCTCCGCCGGCGCCGGCTTCCTGGTCGTCATCTCCGGCAGCATGATGCTGATGCCCGGCCTCCCCAAAGCCTCCCGCGCGCTCACCATCGACGTCGACGCCTCCGGCGACATCATCGGCATGTAATTCAAGCTGCGCGGCTCAAGCCTGCTGCCGCACCGCCAGATCTTCGTCCACCACATTCGGTTTGCCGCTCTTCATCTTCGCGCTCGTCACCAGAAACACCGCCAGCAGAGTCGCACCCATTCCCACACACTCCACCGCGACGAAGCGCTCATGCAAGAAGACCACTCCCAGAATCACCGCGATCACAGGATTGATATACGCATACGTCGCCACCTTCGACACCGCCACGTTGTCCAGCAGGTAGAGATACGCCGTATACGTAATCAGCGATCCGAAGACAACAAGGTAGGCAATCGATCCCCACGCCTTCATCCCCCACTGCGCGCCATGATAGCCGCCTGACACCAGCATCATCCCCAGGTTGAACACGCCACCAAACATCATCTGCCAACCTGCCGAAGCCACTCCGCTGATGCGAATCGTCGACCGCCGCGAGATCACCGAGGCTGCCGTCCAGCACAGCGTTCCCCCCAGCGTCACCACAGCCGCGAGGATCTCCCGCGAGTCGCCCTGCAACCCCTGCCGAAGCTTCGGCCACAGCAGAAACACCATTCCAGCAAACCCGATGGCCACCCCAATCCAACCCTGCAGCGGCAGCCCCTCCCCCCGGGGCAGCGCCATCTCAATCAGCGCGGCATACAGCGGAATCGACGCCACCAGAAGCGCCGCCAGCCCGCTCGGAATATATTGCTCTGCCCATATCACCGCCGTATTGCCGCAGCCTAGCATCAGCACTCCGATGATCGCGAGCCGCCCCCACTCCTGCGCGCTCGGCCGCATCTTCAACTTGAAGATCGCGCTCAGCGCAAGCATGATCGGCCCCGCAATCAAATAGCGCGCACTCGCCAGAACGAACGGCGGCAGTACCTCCACGCCGTAGCGCATCGCCAGGTACGTCCCGCCCCAAAAGACATAAACGCAACAAAATGAAGCAAGAATTCGCGTACGCTTCGCGGAGGAAGTGGAGGGCATTCCTCCATGGTATCGCCTCCCGCTCCCCATTTTCGGGCGCCCGCCGCGGTGCTACGATAGGTAATCATGCTTCGTTTTTCGGCATTCTTTCTGTTTCTCTTCGTCTGTGCAGCAGCGCTCTCTCAAACATCCGATCCACCGAATCCCAACATCCCGAAGAGCTTTCACGATTCCCTTCTCAGCGTCACCTACTTCTACCCCGGCCGCTTCACCCCCGACCCCGAAAGCACCGCTCCCAAATCCGGCAGCGACGGCGCGCCCAGGTGTGCTCACTCCAACCTCTTCGCCAACTCCGTAACCCCGGTCGACACCTCTTCCTTCGTCCTCTCCACCATCGACAACACCTGCCCCAACGTCCTGCGCGGCGCAACCCTGCTCGGCCCCTTCATTCGCGAACAGATCCTGCGTCAGCTCAAGCAATACGGCGAACCCACCGTCACCCAGGAGCCCACCCGCTACGCCATCGACGGCCACCCTGCCGCGATCGTTCTCGCTTCGGTTCCCATGCCCGAGGTCAAGGGCAAGATCCCGACAACCACCTACGCCGCCAAGGCCTGCGTCCTCGGCAACATTCCCGTCAAG
Source organism: Edaphobacter sp. (assembly GCA_035567955.1). Classification (GTDB taxonomy): domain Bacteria; phylum Acidobacteriota; class Terriglobia; order Terriglobales; family Acidobacteriaceae; genus Edaphobacter. Next base: position 3,734 of record DATMPD010000251.1, on the reverse strand, counting down.
CCCAAAAAGAAGTCCGATCCAGTCGATCCCACCCGTCACGTCCTCTGCTTCGACTTCACCACGCTGCACCAGGATCTCTACCACCTGATGTTCGCCTTCTCCATGCAGTTCGATACCGACGCCCCCCAGCCGATGGTCCCCGGCAGCGTCATCCGCTAGCGTTCGTTCTGCCTTCTCCCTCCCGTGATCGAGTCTGTGCGCGGTAAGATATACTCAGCGCCAAAGGCAGAAGGGTCTATGAGAGTCCCCGTCATCGCCACAGCCCGCACCCACCGGATCGCCGGCCCGCAGTGCCGTTCCAAACGGCACCAGATGCCGCGCCGCCATCTCCGCGTTCTTCCCAGCCTCACGCGACCTAGTCTCTTCGCCGGCGACTAGCTCCAACACCCCTCCAGCCGGCGAAGTTCTGCTACCAGCGCAAACCGTTTCCCCGCTAAACCACGGGCGGCCGCTACCTATCCGGGACGGTCCAACGAACGGCACACCAACGTACCGCTGAGCCCACAAGGAGAACTTCATGAGCACCCTGACCCAGGACCAGATCAAGGACCAGAAAAACCAAAGCTACACCAGCACCGAAACCTACGCCCAGTTCGGCCCGAAGCTCAAGACCACCCTCCCCGGCCCCGTCGCCCAGAAGGCCGTCGCTGCCGACGATCGTCTCATCTCCCCGAGCTACACCCGCAGCTACCCCATGGTGGCCAAATCCGGTCGCGGCGTCCGCGTCACCGACGTCGACGGCAACGAGTTCCTCGACTTCGCCGCCGGTATCGCCGTCAACTCCACCGGCCACTGTCACCCTGAAGTCGTCAAGGCAATTCAAGATCAGGCCGCCGAACTCATCCACATGTCCGGCACCGACTTCTACTACGAGCACATGACCGAGCTGGCCGAGCGTCTCTCCGCGATCGCCCCCATGCCTGGCCCGCACAAGTTCTACTACGGCAACTCCGGCGCCGAAGCGGTCGAGTGCGCCATGAAGATCGCCCGCTATCACACCGGCCGTCAGAACATCATCAGCTTCTTCGGCGCCTTCCACGGCCGCACCATGGGTGCGCTCTCGCTCACCGGCTCCAAGCCCCAGCAGAAGCGCCGCTTCGCGCCTCTCGTCCCCGGCGTTCACCATATCCGTTACCCCTACACCTATCGCGGCACCACCGGCGGCCCCGAAGAACAGGAAGCCTTCGCCCTCGACTGCGCTCGCTACATCGAAGACAGGCTCTTCAAGACCATCCTCCCGCCTGAAGAGGTTGCTGCCATCATTCTCGAGCCCATCCAGGGTGAAGGCGGCTACGTCGTCGCCCCCGACAACTTCCTCCAGGAGATTCGCCGCATCTGCGACCGCCACGGCATTCTCCTCATAGCCGACGAGGTGCAGTCCGGCGCCGGCAGAACAGGGAAGTGGTGGGCCATCGAGCACTCCGGCGTCCAGCCCGACATCGTCTGCATCGCCAAAGGCATCGCCAGTGGCATGCCCCTCGGCATCTGCATGACGCGCGCCGAAATCATGAGCTGGGTCCCCGGCTCCCACGCCAGCACCTTCGGCGGCAACCCCGTCTGCATCGCCGCAGCTCTCGCCACCCTGGACATCCTCGAACGCGAAGGCATGAAGAACGCCGCCACCGTCGGTGAAAAGATGCTCGAGCGCCTGCGCCCCTGGGTCGCCAAACACCCCATCGTCGGCGAAGTCCGCGGCCGCGGTCTCATGATCGGCGTCGAGATCGTCAAGGACCAGAAATCCCGCACTCCCGCCGGCCCTATGCGCGACAAGATAGTTGATCTCGCCTTCGAACGCGGTCTACTGATCCTTGGCTGCGGCGAAACCAGCATCCGTCTCTGCCCACCCCTGATCGTCAATCAGCAAGAGGCCGACGTAGCCCTCGACATCCTCGAAGACTGCATTCAACTCGCCGCAAAATAGTCACCGCAAAAAAGCGGGTCATGACTCCCGAAGTCACGGCCCGCTTCTTTCAAGCGCATCGATAGGGTTGTATGGGAACGATTCGTTAGAAACGATATGTCATCCTGAGCGAGCGGAGCGCAGTCGAAGGACCTGCGGTTTGCATCTTTCCATCCCGGCGGTCTCAATGCCCCAACAACCCAAACACCGCCACTCCATTCTGCGTCCCCACATATACCTTTCCATTGACGATCACCGGCGTAATGAACTTGTTCCCATTCCCAAAACTGTCCCGACCATTCGCAGCCTGGGCGCTGTTGTAAAACTCATGTGCCAGATCGCTCGGGTCGTACGCGTGAAGTACCCCGGGGTTATTAAGTCCGGCTTCCAACGCCCACACAATACCGTTCTGCGTCCCGTTAGCCGAGATCGACGGTGTAGGCCCCGGATGCGAAAACGTCACTGCCGAGTGGCTCGATGGAGTCGTAGCCAGCTTCGCATTCGTCAACGGAAACGCCTTGAGCGTATCTCCGTCCGCTGCATAGTAGAGCACTCCATTGAAATACGCGGGGCTGGAATAGACCAGGCCTGACATCGCTCCCGGCAACTCCTGATAGATGTTGCTGTCGTCCACCGGCATATTCGCGAAGTTGAATTTCCCCATGTTGTCGCGATCAGCAAGATAAATATTCTTGTCCTTGCCCGCACCCACGATCAGATGGAAGACGTGGCCGTTCGCGTCGGTCTGGTCCGGCAACAACACTGCACCGCCCGATCCCAAATCAAGGTCGTCGGCAGACTCCTGGTTGGTGTTGAAGGTCTCGAAGTAGTCGGCAACTGCCAGCTTCCCACTGGTCGACAGCTTCACCATCGCATTGCCGTAGTCGCCCTTAGTGGGAAAACCATTCGCGTCGAAAGTCGTGTCGAAGGTGCCGTTGGCATCGGAGAAATAGATAAAGCCATTGCTATCAGCCGCCATTCCGCCGCCGCTCATCCAGATCGAACCCTCGTGCCCATTCGGAGTCACGTTCAGCACCTGCGTCTGCTGCAGCGTCGACTCGCTGTACGCCATCACCCAGCCGGTATAGAGTCCCTGGTCGCAGTGCGACGTCCAGCCCATGTAGATATTTCCATTCAGCAGGAGCAGCGCCGCGCGCTCCGCATACTGCGACGGATCGAAGACCACATTGCCGTTCTGCGTGTTGTCCCCCGTACCTGGATAGGTTGCCGCAATCTCCGTCGGGCTCCCGCTGATCTCCGCACCCGTCGTGATATCGAGCGCATGCAGCCGCTGATGATACTTTCCGCTCGCATCCTTGCTCATCCCGACAGTAAAAATCGTTCCGTTCGGCCCCTGCTTGCGATCGATCACCGGCGTCGAGGTAATCCCAATCTCAGGCGTAATCTGCGAACAGCCGTGATTGTCGCTCGTCGTCTCGCCAGAACCAAGAATCGCAGTCTTCCATATCTGAGCGCCGCTGTCCGCATCGAACGCATAAACACTGTCATGTTCGGTGGCGACATACAGCACGTTACGCAATTGACCGCCAATCGGCACATTGGCAAGATAAAGCGGCTGGGCGTCCACCTTTCCGTCCACCGTATCGAAGCCAATCTTGCCGAACTGAGCCGAGTTCACATTCGCCTGCGTCAGAATCGTCTCCTTCGTATTCAGCCCATCCCTCGCGACGTCGTAGTGATACGTAGTCACATCCGGAGCATTCGTCATCGCGGCGCCCTGCACCGTCAGAGCCAGCGGCACAGAGTGAGAGATGCTGCCGGACGTTCCCGTGAACGTCACCGTCGCGGTAGCTGTGGCCGCCGTGAGCGCCGC
>DATMPD010000250.1:0-4350 GCA_035567955.1 Edaphobacter sp. | reverse complement strand
TGTCCGCGCAAAACCCAGCAACTCCCCAGCGCTCCGCGGCAACTCGACCCGATCCCACCAGCCCCGCCAACATCGGCCGCACCGAACTCACCAACTACCTCGACGACATCGCCGCCAAAGAAACCGCCGCCCGCCGCGCCTCCATCGCCGCCATCACCACCCGCGCCCAGGCCGAAGCACGCCAGCGTGACGTCCGCCATAAAATCCTCACCCTGATCGGCAGCCTCCCCGAAAAAAACCCGCTCAACGCAAAATCTCTCGGCATCACGCAAGCAGACGGCTTCCGCATCGAAAAGATTCTCTACCAATCTCAACCCAACTTCCCCGTAACCGCACTCCTCTATCTCCCCGACCCCAGACCCAACGCAAGCACAAATCCCCAACAAAAACTCCCCGCCATCGTCATCGCCCCCGGTCACGGCTTCACCGGCAAAGCCACCGACTACATCTTCGCCAGCACCTTCGCCCGCAACGGCTTCGCCGTCCTCTCCTACGACCCCATCGGCCAGGGCGAGCGCCTCCAATACCCCGACCCCGCCGATCCCTCCAAGACCCTCCTCAAAGCCGCCACTGGCGAACACGGCGAAGCCGGCCTCCAGCCCACCCTCATCGGCGATGCCCTCGCCCGCACCTTCGCCTGGGACGGCATCCGAGCCGTCGACTACCTCACCTCACGCCCCGAAATCGACGCCTCCCGCATAGGAGCCTTCGGCTGCTCCGGCGGCGGCACCATGACCGCACTCCTCGGCGCACTCGACCCCCGCGTCCACGCCATCGCCGTCGCCTGCTACCTGACCAGCTTCGACACCCTCCTCCCCACCCTCGGCCCGCAGGACGCCGAACAATCCACCCCCAACTTCATCGCCAGCGGCTTAGACTTCCCCGACTGGATCGAACTCGCCGCCCCTCGCCCCTACGCCATCATCTCCACCGCGCAAGACATGTTCCCCTACGCTGGAGCTCTCGCCACTGCCACCGAAGCCCGCCGCTTCTACGCCCTCTTCGACCCCGCCTCCGCCGGCACAAATAAAAACTCCTCCACTGGCACAAATAAAAATTTGTCATCCTTCGCCGAAGGCGGAGGACCTGCTTTTGTTCCTTCTATCCCCACCGGCCCCACCCTCAACCCCGACACCTCCAACGCTATCCCCGCCACCGCCGCCCTGCAATGGATCACCGGCATAGGCCGCCACGGAAACCTCGGCCCCATCGCCGGCCAAATCGTCTCCTTCTTCCTCGCCCATCTCGCTCACTCCGACGCCGCCCCTATCCTTCCCCCACCGCCGACACCCGGCGCCAGCCCCTTCGCCCTGCCGTCCAGCCTCCCCAAAGACTCCCTCCAGGTCACACCCACGGGCCAGGTTTCTACCAGCTACCCAGGCGGCGAGACTGTCCACACCCTTACACTCAAACGCTACGCAACCCTGCCTAAACCAAAACCACTCACCCCGTCCCAACTCGAGCAAACCATCCGCGAAATCGCCCACGCCACTGTAAAACCCGGCGATCCAGCGCCCATCAACACGCAATCCCCACCTCTAGCCTCCCCACCCGAAGGAGACGTCCACGTCCGACATCGCTTCACCCTCGCGACTGCCCCGGGCATCAACATTCAAGCCGAGTTCTACCGTCCCGCCGACGGCAAGCACCCGATGCTCCTCGTCCTGAAAGATAGCCTCAGCCCAACCCTCGAACCCTCCCGCACAGAAGAGATCAAGAAATTCCGCGCTCTCGCCGACGCGGGCACCGCAGTCCTCGTCATCGCCCCGCGCCCCAGTCCACCAGGCAATGAAGAGACCAAAGCCTCCATCCTCGGGCCCTTCTACCTCACCGAACTCCGCGCCGAACTGGTCGGCAAAACCCTCCTCGGCCTCCGCGTCGACGACGTCATCGCGGCCATCAATTTCATGCAGGGCAGCACCACCGGCGACCCCAACCAGATCACCGCTGAAGCCTCTGGCCACCTCGGCCTCGTCCTCCTCCACGCCGCCGCGCTCGACCCCCGCCTCAAACACATCACCATCGACCACACCCTCGAAAGCTACGCCAGCCTCCTCGAAGCCCCCATGCCCATCGACGCCCCCGAAGACATCCTCCCCGGCGTCCTCCTCCACTACGACATCCCCGACGTCATCAAAAGCCTCGGTCCCCGTCTCACCTTCACGAACCCACTCCCCGGCACCGCCAACCTTCAAACGTTAACCACCACATCACCCTGACGCACAGCCGTGGTCTCACGTCGTTTCCATCTCTGCTATCTTTCTTTAATCAAAAATCAAACGGGCCTCTGAGCAAATCCTGCGCGCGTCGCCACGAAGACCGCCCAGCCTCCAACGCATTCTTGAAGAGGATCCTCGATGGCGATCTCCCCCGAACAAGCACAAGACCAGAAGCGGCTCGAACAGCCTCCCTGGGACTACTGCCGTCGTCTTGCACAGGAGATGAAGGCGTTCCCCAGAAAACACAGACTCGCTGAATTCCGTGCGGAGGTTGTCGTCCAGCAGACCCAGGTCCTCAGCGCCGCGCTGGACGACGCATGGATCAAGTCGTTTCGTCACGCCGATCAGCCAAAACGGGTGGATGCTTCCACTGCAGAGGAGATAGCCCAGCGGCTTCATGCTCAACCGCGCGTGCAGGCCAGTATGGCCACCTTAGTCGAGTACCCGCCCTCAAAGTGGCTCCTCGAGCAGGAACTGACCGCGCGAGGGCAATGGGATCCCGATCACCCGGCGGAAGACGTCTACTTCTTGGCCGAGAGCCTCGACCTCAAGGGCATCTGCTTCTCCGGCGGAGGCATCCGCAGTGCCACCTTCAATCTCGGGGTGCTCCAGGGCCTCGCCGCGCTCGACAAACTCGGCTCCTTCGACTATCTCTCCACTGTCTCCGGCGGCGGATACATCCATCAGTTCCTCGCCTCCTGGATCTCGCACGAGAGCCTGGACAAGGTTGAGCGCCTGCTTCAGCCTCTGCCCAGTAAACACGCGGAGCGCACCCTGTGGCCCGAGCCGCTGCGCTGGCTGCGCCGCTACTCCAATTACCTCACCCCGCAGGTCGGTCTCTTCACGGCCGATACCTGGGTCGCCTTCGCCATCTGGCTGCGCAATACCTTCCTCAACCAGATCGTCCTCGTCGCGGCGATTCTCTTCATTCTCGTGCTGCCTCATGGGCAGATAAGCCACTCCGGGCGAACCGCGTCCGAACTGATTCTCCACGGCGTGGACGCGGCAATCTTCATCCTCATCTGCTTCGCAATCTCCTCGTTCTTCATCTGGTCGCAGATCGGCCCCGTCCCAACGCCGCAGGACGAAAAGCCGAACGGAAAAAAGATAGCCCGAGGTCTCAAGCAGGGAGCCGTCTTAGGCCTCGTGCTTCTTCCCTTGGTGATTGCCTCTTTTGTCGTGTCGCCTTATCTGTTTCGCTCCGCATTCTGGCACGGCGACTCCTTGAAGGTGGCTGACAATTCATGTCCAGTGCAATTTCTCAAACCTCCGCTGCCCGGCAGTAACCCGGCCGCACCCAGTTCGATCCAATACGTACGTCAACTTCACTCACTAGCGCAATCCTGTGTCCCCGTGCCGCCGCAGGCCGGTAAACCAGGCACAACTTCCGCCGAAGCGAACCCCGAAGGCACGTGGATCCTGCGCACAAACGGCGTCAACGACCTGCGTCAATGGTGGTCGGCCTACTCCTTCCACTGGTGGTCGCCGGTAACCCGGTTCACCGAAGAGCCCTCCACCTCCTGGGTCTTCGCCGCACTGCTCTCCGGCATCGGCCTGCTCCTTCTCGCTGCGGCACGGGCACTCCCTCGCGACTGGAGAGTCTCCATTCTTCTCCTTGCCGTTCCAGGAGCCATGGGAGCGGGCTATGTCCTCGTCGGTCTCTCGCGCATCTTTTTCTTCGCCTCGTCCTTCTTCCTTCCCGTCGACCAGATCACACGTTTCAACATCGCCTTCCTGCCCCCGGTGGCCCTTGCGATCATCTTCGTCTCGGTCGAGATCGGCGGCGGCCTCATCGGAAACCTCGTCGACGAGTCTGTGCGGGAGTGGTTTGCCCGCCTTCGCGCCTGGAGCTTCCTGTTCGGCTTCGCGTGGCTCGGCGTCGTAGGCGCGTCGCTGCTCGGTCCGCGCATCGCCCACGATCTCTTCAACGTGGCCTACGTTGGGAAGCCTCTCGTCTTCGGCTGGATGGGCACCACGCTGGTCAGCGTTCTGGCAGGAAAGAGCGCCTTCACCAGCGGAACAGGGGCCGACAAGAACTCGGCGCTCTCCCGCGCGCTCAACGCCCTCGCGCTCATCGGGCCGCCCATCTTCATCATCGGTCTCACCCTCATCCTGTCCTTCGTTGTCGAGA
>DATMPD010000249.1:0-5063 GCA_035567955.1 Edaphobacter sp. | reverse complement strand
TGCTCTCGTCGACGGAGTGGCGGTAGACGGCGTAGACGATGGAGATGAAGAGGAAGGTGTAGGACAGAAGATAGAGGGTGAAGGGATTGTTATGGATAGTGAAGAGGGGCGCCGCCATCTTGTCTGCGAGGGTCCAATGGGTGAACCGTGAGCCTTGCTGTGAGGCGACGCGAACGGCGTTGATCATCTCAGTGGAGAAGGCGAAGAAGGCGACGAGCCAGGTTGCGATAGTGTGACGTTTTTTGAAGGCGAAGGGGATGAGGATGAGTGGGAAAACTTCGACGGCGGTGGTGACGGCGGTGCAGATGGCGTCGACCCATTGGCCGAAGGCGCCGAGTGGGCCACTGGGGTCGATGAGGCCAAGGAGGCCGTCGATGGAGGCGGAGGTGATGGAGATGATGGCGAAGATGCGGGTCCAGCGAGCGAGACGAGGATTGTCGTCGAGCTGCAGGAGATAGAGCAGGAGAAACCAGAGGGAGATGTCCTGAAGCGCGAAGAAGGGCTGTTGCAGGCTGAGCGAGAACATGTAATGGATCGGGAGGCGGAATCCGGAGAGTAATTGCAGGGCCAGGGGTACGTAGGCAAAGGCCGCCATCCAGAGAAGAAGTTTTCGCTGGCGATTGAGGATCCAGGCCAGGAGGCTGAGGGTTCCTACGATGCCGTAGAGGATAGCGAGGCCGCCGGAGTAGAGGCGCGATTGAAGCCAAGCGTACTTGCGCTCGGCCGCGTAGGAGGCGATGGCAGCGTCGCTTCCGATGAGAGGCGAAGCGACAAATCCGCCCCGGATGCCGGAGTCGAATGAGGTGGGGACTTCTTTCCAGACGTGGACGGCGAGGACGCCGGATTGTGCTTTGCCGAGGCCGTAGGACTGGGGAGGAGGGTTATAGAACCAGCTTGGGTTGGGCGGCATTTTGCCGTAGGCGCCAATCTCTTTGCCGTTCCAGTAGAGCTCGTAGACGTCGTCGATGTGACGGATGAAGAGGGAGAGATCGAGGTTGGGATCGGTTGCCGGGTCGATGGTGATATGGCGGCGGTACCAGGCGTGTCCGGTGTAGTTGAAGTGCCGTTGGGCGCCCCAGGATTTGTTGGTCTGGATGCCTTCCCAGGTGGAGTCGTCGAGGGTGGGTGAGGCCCAGGCGGGGTCGTCTCCGGTGTGGAACTGCCATGTGCCGTCGAGGGTGGCGGTGGCTTGACCGAGGCCGGCGATGACGAGGGGAGAGTGCGTAGAGGGTGGTTGTGCCAGCGAGAGAACGGGAGCAAAAAAAAGCAGGGACAGAAGTGGCAGACACTTAATCCGCAAAGATGAGCCTCCGGGTGGATGTGTGCATCATACTGCCTGTTTTGCGGAGGTAAAGGGAAATTTGTTGTCTGTTTTGAGGTAAATAGCTGTCTGGCGTGCTTAGTCTGGTGCGTGGCATTTGGCTACACAGGAGTTGTAGCGGACGAACCTATAAAGGAGAACGTCTAAGATGGACGGATGATGCGACGGGGAGACGAGAGCATACCCCAGGGGCTAAAGCCCCCTTTGGTTCGGGTTGCGTGAGGGCCGAGCCTGAAGGCTTGGCTTACCTAGAGGCAAATGCAAGTGCAGAAGCAAATGCGAAGGCGAGTGCAAAGGCGACGGCGAGAGCAAGAAAAAATGCGGGGGTCTCTCCACTGCGGCGGCAAATGCGCCGCCTCCGGTCGAGATGACGATTTTTTCATTGGGATAGAGTGGAACAGACAACGGCAAAAGTGAAGGCGATATGAACGAGTTTGTGATCAAGCTGGCGGATGAGCGCGGTAGGGTGATGGAGCAGAGCCATGCGGCGGCGACGGCGGAGGAGCTGAAGGCCCGGTTTACGCAGGCGGGGTACTACGTGTACTCGGTCAAGGCGAAGAGCTTGCTGGGTGCGAGCAAGAAGAAGGTGAAGCTGGAGACCTTCCTGATCTTCAACCAGCAGTTTTTGACTTTGATCAAAGCCGGGCTGCCGATTCTGGGATCGTTGGAATTGCTGGCGCGGCGGCAGAAGTTGCCGCACTTTCGCGCGCAGCTGGAGGATGTGGCGGCGCGGGTGAAGACGGGCGAGTCGATCTCGCAGGCGTTCGAGGCGCAGGGCGGATTCCCTATTGTGTATACGACGACGCTGCTGGCGGGGGAGCGGTCGGGAAATCTGGAAGAGGTGCTGCAGCGGTTTCTGGACTTTCAACGGGTGTCGCTTACGTTTCGGAAGAAGCTGAAGGCGAGTTTGATCTATCCGGCGTTGCTGGTGGTGATGGTGACCGGGCTGTTTATTTTTCTTATTACGTTTGTGGTGCCGCGGTTTGCGCAGTTGTATGACCAGCTGGGAACGAAGCTGCCGGCGGTGACGGTCTTTATGCTGGACCTGGGGCGGGAGGCACAGCACTATGGGATTTATGTAGGGGCGGTGGCGGGGATCGTCGGGTTTTTGCTCTACCGGTGGTCGAAGACGGATGCGGGGGCGAATCTGATTGACCGGATACGGATTGCGCTGCCGGTGATTGGCTCGGTCTGGCTGAAGTACCAGGTGGGACTGTTTTCGAGGACGTTGTCTACGTTGCTGACGGGAGGGTTGCCGCTGGTGCCGTCGCTCGAGACGGCGGCGCGGTCGATCGATTCGCGGCAGATTGCGAGTGCGGTGTACACGTCGGTGGAGACAGTGCGGGAGGGGAAGGGACTGTCGGCGAGTCTGGAGCAGACAAAGGTGTTTCCGGAGCTTGCGATCGAGATGATCGAGGTGGGCGAGTCGACCGGTGCGCTGCCGCAGATGCTGAACTCGGTGGCGGAGTTCTTTGAGGAGGACGTGCAGACGAATTTGACGGCGGCGATGAGTTTGATTGAGCCGATGATCCTGATCGTGATGGGACTGGTGGTGACTACGATTTTGATTTCGCTGTACTATCCGATTTTCAGCCTGAGCGCGGGTGGGACGAGCGGGCAATAAGCTCGGCCGACGTGGCTGCCTTGGGCAGGGGAGTTCTGGATATGGATGCGCGGTCGCATTGGGAAGAGGTTTATGCGACAAAGAAGCCGGAGCAGGTGAGCTGGTTTCGGCCGCATCTGGAGCGGTCGCTGGAGTTGATTGAGCGGGCGGCGCCGGGCAGGGAGGCATCGATTCTGGATGTCGGGGCTGGGCAGTCTACGCTGGTGGATGATCTGCTGGCGCTGGGTTACGGGAGCATCACGGCGCTGGAGATTTCGCGGACCGCGCTTGACGCTTTGAAGGAGCGTGCGGGGCGGGCTGGCGCAGCAGTTCAATGGATATGTGGGGACGTGACTGATGCAGTGCTGCCGGAGGCCTCTTTTGATTTGTGGCACGACCGGGCGGTCTTTCATTTTCTGACGGAGGCAGGGCAGCGGCGCGCTTACGTTGAGAGGATCACGCGGGCGTTGAAGCCGGGAGGCAGTTTGATTGTGAGCACGTTCGGACCGTCGGGCCCTGAGCGCTGCAGTGGGCTGGCGGCGATGCGGTACGAGGCTTCCTCGCTGGGGAGCGAGTTCGGCGAACGATTTCGCCTGGTGGAGAGTTCTCTGGAATTGCATGAGACGCCGTCGGGCGCGGTGCAGCAGTTTCTCTCTTGCTGGTATCGATTCAGCTAGCCGGGGTGGGTCTGGTCCTAGGTGGCGTGTCTGCTGGAGAGGAAAGCGGTTCGCGCTTCCGCGCGAATGCCCACATCTCAAAATCGAGATATGGGGCACCCGGTTCTGTGGCTGGGGTGGCGGGTGATCCACCCTTTGCGTGCGGCTGCATGAATGGGGACCCGGTGTATCTCTGGTTCGCGGTGCGACGTTGGGTCAGACGGCGTGGTTGAGGACGCGTTTGGCAGCGAGCGAGAGCATGAGGCGGGAGAAGCCGCTGAAGATCATGCTGATGCCTACGAGGGTGCCGATGACCCAGACGGAGCTGGCAGGCCAGGCGCGCCAGATCATGATGCCGAGGATGAGAGTGATGACGCCGTCGACGATGAGCCAGCCGGCACCGTGGCGGGGACGGAGTTGGAAGTATTGGATGAACTCGACGATGGCCTCGAAGAAGAGGTAGCAGGCGAGGATGAGGGTGAGGGCCAGGAGCGCGTCGAGCGGGTGGAGGATGAGGTAGAAGCCGGTAAAGAGGTAGATGACGCCTATGATCACCTCCCAGATACGGCCGCCGGTGGTGTGGGTTTTGAAGGCGAAGATGAGGTGGGTGATGCCGCTGAGGATCATGGCCCAGCCGAAGAAGAGGGTGATGGCTACGCCGGATATGAAGGGGAGAAGCAGAGCGAAGAATCCCGCGATGATGAGGAAGATGCTGAGGGCGATGGACCAGTTGATGGCTTTGGGGATGAGGCCGGAGAGGGTGGATGGGGCGGTGCTCATGAGGGTCCTCCATAAGTCGTAGATACTAGGCCCGGGGTTGGGCGGAGAATATCATAAAAGCGGGTTCTGCTGAATAATAGGAGATGCGCGTTAAAGCCCGGAGCGGGTCTGCGCGGCTGTGTTAAATGACGCAAAGGTGTGAGTAACGGTTGTTTAGAAGGGGAGTCTTAGTGATATGGCAATGGCACCGTTGGCAGTACCGATTGAACAGGGGATGGATGAGGTGGAACGGGCGCAACTGATCGCCCGGCGGTATCGTGCGGATTTTGTGGATTTGAAGAATTTCAAGATCTCGCATGAGCTGTTCAAGAGCGTACCGGTGGACATGATGTTCCGGTATAACTTCGTTCCTCTGGAACAGATGGAGGGGCGGCTGGCGATTGCTGTGTCCGATCCTTCGAAGCTGATGGTGCTGGACGAGATCTCGGGGCTGCTGGGGCAGCGGCTGGTGACGCGGGTGGCGACACTGAGCCAGATTACGGAGTTGCTGAAGAAGACCGAACAGAGCCAGCGGGTGCTGGATGAGGCCAGTGAAGGGCTTGCGTTCGATGTGCTGCACGGCGATGAGAACCAGGACTCGAATATTTCGATTGAGCGGCTGACGAGCGAGGACGATATCTCGCCGATTATCCGGCTGGTGGATACGACGATTTTTACGGCTTTGGAACGGCGGGCTTCGGATATTCATCTGGAGACGTTTGAT
>DATMPD010000248.1:0-7140 GCA_035567955.1 Edaphobacter sp. | reverse complement strand
CCTCGGCCCCCGCACCGGCACTCTCACCCTCGCGAGCTCCGACACCAACTCCCCAACCCTAGTCCCCCTCACCGGCACCGGGGTCCCCAACGGCAGCTTCCTCCTCACCGTCAACGGCGGCCCCACCGCCTCCGCCACCGTAGTCGCCGAGCGCCCCGCCACCTACAACCTCCAACTCACCCCGCAATCCGGCTACACCGGCACCGTCGTCCTGAACTGCACCCCCATCACCGCCGGCCAATACGCCACCTGCTCGCTCCTCCCCTCGAGCATCCCCCTCAACGGCGCCCCCCAAACCGCCATAGCCACCATCAACACCATCACCACCATCAACCCAGCCAGCACCACCGCCAACACCCGCCCCCGCACCACCCGCAACAAAACCCTCCTCTGCCTCCTACCCGCCTCGCTCCTCTTCTTCTGGAACACCCTCCGCAAAACCAAAATCCAAAAGACCACCCGCACCATCCTCTACGCTCTCCTCCTAACCCTGATCACCCTCTCCCCCACGGGCTGCGGCAGCGGAGGCGACCCCAACATCCGCATCACGCCACCCGGCACCTACCAATATCAAGTCACTGCCAGCTCCACCACCGGCGTCCAGCTCACCCAGACCGTAACCCTCAACCTAACCGTCACCGCCCACTAACTGCTACCTGACGAATCACGCTATCGGACGAATCGACGCCTCGCTATTAGGTAACCCAAGGCTTCAGCCTTGGGCCTCTGGGCAAAAACCACGAAAAGGGGCTTCAGCCCCTGGGGTACGCCTTTTTGTCTGGCAGCAATCCTCCTCAGGGAAAGCCGAATCGATTCATCAGACCCAACCGCGATTCCAATTTGAAACAACCTGCGTTCATTTCCGAACACCCCTTTCCAATTCCGAACACCCTCACAACGCAAGCCTCGCAAAATTCCGCAAAATCGCATCCTCCCGCCCCTCTTCCCCTGGCCACCAACGTGCTAAAACAAAGCCGTCCCACCCGAAGAGGTAAAACCCCGCATGCACTCCATCCTCCAGGACATCCGCTACGGCCTACGCCAGCTCCGCAAGTCCCCCAGCTTCACCCTCACCGCCATCCTCACTCTCGCCTTCGGCATAGGAGCCACCACCGCCCTCTTCAGCGTAGTCGACGGAGTCCTCCTCAAGCCCCTCGCCTACCGCGACAGCGGCCGCCTGGTCGTCATCTGGGAGCGAGTCCGCTTCCTCGAAAAACTCTTTCCCTACGTCGGAGCCAATCCCCGCCACGCCGATATCTGGCGAAGACAATCCAGCACCTTCACAGACCTGACCATCCTTCGGCAAGGCATAACCGGCGTCAGCCTTGGCAGCAGCGACCATCCGCAGCTCGTCGGCAGAATCATCGCTCAGCCAAACCTGCTCGACATCCTCGGCGTCCAGCCCACACTGGGCCGCAACTTCCTGCCGGACGAGGCCGTGAAAGGACACGAGAGCGTTGCCATCATCAGCAACCGTCTCTGGCAAACCCTCTTCAATGGCGACCCGGCCATCATCGGACGATCCGTTCAAATCACCGGATCGCCCTACCAGATCGTCGGCGTCCTCCCTCAAAGCTTCTACTTTCCCAAGGCGAACGAACTGTCGGCATCCCCTCTGGCTCGCCAGCTACCTGACAACGAGATCCTCACCCCCTTGGCAATCGATCCCACCAAAAGCTTCGGATGGAACAGCGACTACAACAACTACGTCGCCCTCGGCCGCTTGAAACCAGGAATATCCGTCACCCAGGCCACAGAAAATCTAAACATCCTCGCCGACAATATCGCCCACCAGATTCCCCCCGACCAACTCGACGGCCCCGCCAAGGGAGCGCTCGCCACCTACATCCAGCCCATGAAGGAAGTCATCGTAGGCCGCACCTCCACCCGGCTCTGGCTTCTCATGGCCGCCGTCCTCAGCGTCCTGCTCATCGCCTGCATCAATCTCGCCAACGCCCAGCTCGCCCGTTTCGTCAGCCGCGACCGCGAAGCCGCCGTCCGCTCCGCCCTCGGAGCCTCCACCACTCATCTCCTCCAAAGCGCTCTCGCCGAAGTCGCCATCCTCTCCCTCATCGGAGGAACCTTCGGCGTCGCCCTCGCCATCGTCGCCGTCCGTCGCTTCGCCGGATATGCCCAGTTCGCCATCCCCCGCACCGGAGCCATCACCGTCAACTTCACCGTCCTCTGCCTCTCCGTTCTGCTCACCGTCGGAGCCACCTTCCTCTTCGGCGTCCTTCCCGCCCTCCGCGTCCTCCGCGTCAAGCCGCAGCAGGCCCTGCAAGGCATGGGCCGCACCTCAGGCTCCCGCCGCAGCGGCCTGTTGCGCCGATGCCTCGTCGGAGCCCAGGTCTTCGCGTGCACCACGCTCCTGCTCGTCGCCGGACTCTTCGCCAAAAGCCTCATCCACCTCTCCACCTTCGACCGCGGCTTCTCCACCGGCCACGTCGTCGCCGCCTACGTCTACCTCCAGGGCGATGCCTTCGGCGAGGACAAGGACCGCGCCAGCTTCGACGACGGCGTCCTCCAAAAACTGCGCGCTCTTCCCGGCGTCCAATCCGCATCCCTCGTCAGCTACATGCTCCTCGCCGGCGACAGCTGGATCGACGGCGTCGTTCCCGTCGACCGTCCCCAAGACGTCACCCTCGCCAACTACCGTTGGATAGGCCCCGACTACTTCGCCACCCTCCAGCAGCACATCCTCGAAGGCCGCGCCATCGACGAGCACGACCGCACCCAGAAGAATGTAGTCATCTCCGAGGCCACCGCCAAAGCCGTCTGGCCCAACCAGAGCGCGCTCGGCCGGCAGTTCAAACGCAACGGAGAGACCCTCACCGTAGTAGGAGTCGCCGCCGACGCCCACAACAACTCACTCCGCGCCGCCCCCGTCAGCATGGTCTACGCTCCCTACTGGGACAACCCGCCCTACAGCACCTACTTCCTCGTCCGCAGCACGCAAGACCCAACCCAACTCATCGAATCCGTCCGCAACACCATCTGGAGCTACAACCCCAACGTAACCATCGCCCGCATCCACACCCTCGACTCACAAGTCTCCGACTCCCTCGCCCCCGAGCACCTCGAAACCGGCATCTTCGCAGCCTTCGGCGCCGCCGCACTTCTCCTCGCCCTCCTCGGCATCTACGGCACCCTCAGCTACTCGGTCGAAGCCCGAACCCAGGAGGTAGGCATCCGCATGGCCCTCGGAGCCAGCCGCCAAAGCGTCTACCGCCTCATGCTCGGAACCATCGTCGCCCCCGTCGTCCTCGGCCTCGCCCTGGGTTACATCGGAAGCCTCACCATCGGCAAAAGCTTGGGCGCCCTCCTCTACGGCACCTCGCCGACTGACCTCTGCGTAGTCATCCCCGTCCTCTGCATCTTCACCATCGCTGCAGTCGCCGCCACCACCCTCCCCTGCCGCCGAGCCGCCATGATCGAGCCAATGGATGCCCTCAGAACGGAATGAAAGACATCCGGGAACAACCCGGGCACCGAACCGGATGGAGAATAAATAAAGTTGAAATCCGTGGCATGTTTTTGAGCACCAAAAAACAAGCCATCAACGCACCACAATTACCACGCATTCCACCACAACTTCACCACCAAAACACCACACACAAAACACCTATTCTCCCAAAACCCCCCTTAAAAACGCCCATGAAAGCGCACGTATCCCCGACCCACCACGTCATAAAAAAAATTCCTGAAACCTAACGCCGAACCGAACCAGTGGACACCGGAACCTGCTCCACAATCTCAATCCCGAACCCCTGCAGCGCCGGCACATGCGTCGGAGTATTCGTCAGCAACCGTATCTTGTGAATCCCCAGATCCGAAAGAATCTGCCCGCCCAATCCCACCTGCCGCAGCGTCCGATGCGCTCTATCCTCGCAACCCTCACGCGATCGCTGCTCGCGATGAAACACCACACGTGCCGGTGCCACCGTCTTATCCACGCCAAAACCCGCACTGCCATTGTGCAGATACACCAGCGCGCCTTTGCCCGCCTCAGCAATCATGCGCAGCGAATTCTCCACCACCGCCCTGCAATCACACAGCGTCGTAGAAAAAACATCGCCCGACAGACAATGCGTATGCACCCGCACCAGCACCGGCTCCCGGTTGTTACCGCTCCCGCCCGTCACATCGCCGTATACCAGCGCAACATGCGACTCGCCGCCATCCACTTCGCTCTCATACGCAATCATGCGAAACTCACCATGCGAGGTCGGCAGCTGCGACTCCGCCACGCGATGGATGTATCGCTCATTCTGTAACCGGTACCGGATCAAATCCGCCACCGTCACCATCTTCAACCCATGCTCGTCGCAAAACTTAACCAGATCCGGAACCCGCGCCATGGTCCCGTCGTCGTTCATGATCTCGCAGATCACGCCCGCAGTAACAAGCCCTGCCATCCGCGCCAGATCCACCGAAGCCTCTGTCTGCCCCGCCCTCACCAGCACTCCACCCTTGCGCGCCCGCAGCGGAAACACATGTCCCGGCCGCGCCAGATCCTGCGCCGTCGATCGCGGATCGATCGCCACCCTGATCGTATGCGCCCGGTCCGCAGCAGAGATGCCCGTCGTCACACCCTCCCGCGCCTCGATGCTCTCAGTAAACGCCGTCCCAAACCGCGAAGTATTCTCCTGCGTCATCGGCCCCAGCCGCAGATAGTCCGCGCGCTCTTCCGTCAGCGTCAGGCAGATCAACCCGCGGCCGAACTTCGCCATGAAGTTGATCGCCTCCGGCGTAACAAACTCCGCGGCCAGCGTCAGGTCGCCTTCATTCTCGCGGTCCTCGTCATCGACGACTACCACCATCCGGCCCGCCTTGATCTCCGCCACTGCTTCAGTCACGTCAGCAAACATAACTCCGCCTTCTATCTTCATCTCTTTCGACGCATCCCATCCTACGCCGGTCGCAAAAAAGAAACGCCGCCCTCTGGCGGCGTCTCAAATCCAATTTGAAATCTACAGCGTAGACTCGATCTCAAAACCCCAGGCCTCCAGCAGCGCCTCAGGAATATACTTCGAATTCTTGTTCCGCCGAGCCCATTCACGAAGCCGGGTCGAACGTATGTACTGGTCCGGTGTCAGCTTGAACTCCTTCACCACCTGCTCGAACGATGTGACCGTAGGAACAACCGGCCCAATCGGCTCAGGCTTGCCCCAGTTGGGATTTCCACGACGCTTTGCCATCTTTATCGATACCTCTTCAGAGTTAATTTCCGCACTACGCTATGCGAACACTGGAAAAAAACACAGCAGCATTCATTCTAAGGCAGTTATGCTCGAAAAGCAAGGGGAAAACCGGGGCAAATCACCTCAGATAACAGCCCTTCGCCCGTAACTTCAACCCTGTCTTAGTGCTGCTGGGCCAGGGCATAAAACTTCACCATATCCGCCTTCAACTCCTTCAGCGCCTCCACATTCAAATAAACCATATGACCCGCCGGATAATAGCCAAACTGCACATTTCCCACAAGCTTCGCCGGAAGGTCCATGTGGCTCAGGTCATACTCCGTGGAAAAAAACGGCGTTGCCAAATCGAAGTACCCGTTCGCCGAAAACACATGCAGGTGCGGATTCTTTCGCATCGCATCCGACAGGTCCACAGCAACGTCCGGAGCCGTCTGCTCTCCGCCACGCCCGCCACCGGCGGCGGGCGGCCCGGGCGGCCGATGCTTGAAATCCCAGGCCTGATTCAACCCAGGCCCCGAAAGATAGTACGGCTCCTGGCTCATATACTTCAGCTCTCTCTGGATGTAGTCGTGGAATGCCCCGACATAGACTCCGCTGATCCCCGTATCCGAAGGATCGTATCCTGGGTTCTCGCCTGCCGCATCCGAGTCCCATCCCATAAACCGCGCATCGTACCGTCCAAGTGTCCGCTCATCGCCGCGCAGCAGCTCCTTGCGAAACCGCGTCGCCGAGATGCGCAGCTTCGACTCCTTCACATACTCCACACTCAACCCGGTGATCGCCGCCACCTTCGCCGCCATCGCATCGAACTCGGCCGCAGGCAGCTTATCGCCCTGCTGCAGCGCCTCGTTGTACGGCCCGCGCGCAAACACCCGGGCCTGCTGCACCCACTCCGCCATACTGACATTCGTCTTCACTTTCTTGTAGTGGTAAGCAATTGCAGCAAACGAAGGAATATATCCGACCGCCTCGTAGTCCAGACCCGGATTGCGCCGGTTGTAGTTCAGAATCGACGACAACAGCGTCACGCCGTTGAACTCGATCCCATCGTTCTGCAGCGCCGCAACCAATCCCGCCGACCGCGTCGTTCCATACGACTCGCCAAACAAAAACTTCGGCGAGTTCCACCGCTGGTTCACCGTAAGATAGCGAACGATAAATTTCTCGAACGCGTGAATGTCCTGATCCGTTCCGGCAAAGTCCTTCGCCGTTCCCTTCCCCACCGCGCGAGAGAACCCGCACAACGGTGCATCGATAAACACAAGGTCGCTCTTGTCGATCAGACTCTGCGGATTCTGCACCCACTCAAACGGCGCCGGCCCGGTCGCCTCCGGGCTCTGCGTAATCACCCGCACCGGCCCAAGCGATCCCATATGCAACCAGATCGTCGCAGCCCCGGGTCCTCCGTTGTAGAAGAACGTCACAGGCCGGTTCTTCGCATCCGCGCCATCTTCCGTATACGCCACATAGAAGATGCTGCCATTCGCCTTATCCTGCTCATCCCGTATCAGCAGATTTCCCGCAGTCGCCGTATAGTGGATCGTCTGCCCACCCGCACTCCAGTCATGCTTGGTCACCGAGTTGGTCTCCGGAGGAATCGGAATTCCCTGGTCCTCTTTGGCCGCTGGCGTCTCCGCCGTCCCTCGTTGGCGCCCCTCCGGCGCTTGAGAAGATGCCGGAACCGTCACTGCCACCGCCAGCCCTGCTACGATGCCGGCACATGATATGCGAGATATCACCAAACTTTTGAAAGACGTAGACTGACCCAATGCACTCTCCCGAAACTGCCTTACTAAACTCTGGTAGCACTTGTGTGAATGCCCACATAATACCCTTCAAATCGTCGAGAGAAATTCATTTTTTCTATGCATCTTTTTCGTGGGCTGCTTCGTCAACACACGTTGGCTCGTTGTACGATACCGATCACTTGCACTTCTCC
>DATMPD010000247.1:0-3248 GCA_035567955.1 Edaphobacter sp. | reverse complement strand
CTCGATGAATGGGCCGAACAGGACGGTCGCGGTATCGCCGTCGATTCAAATGGAGGTTTCACGCTGCCCGACGGTTCCGTGCGCGCCGCAGATGCTGCCTGGGTACACAAGAGCCGCTGGGACGCGCTGAGCGACGCCGACCAGGCCCGATTCGCTCCCATATGCCCGGACTTCATCATCGAACTGCGCTCCCCGAACGACAGCCTCGCCGAACTCAAACAGAAGATGGAACAGTGGATTGCGAACGGAGTTCAACTGGGATGGCTGATTGATCCCGAGAACAAAACTGTCTCAATCTATCGTCCAGGCGAGCAACCGGAGATTCTTACCCACCCTACGTCTGTTCAGGGAAATGATGTGATGGCCGGTTTTGAATTGGTGATGGCGAGGATTTGGGACTAGCTCCGAAGCGTTTCTTCAAGAGTCTTCCCGAGATTTCCAAGATTTGAAGGGTCTACTCGCGCGCTTCGACCCGCTTTGGTAGTAGCTCCGCTGGAACTGTGCTCACGGGCAACCACTCCACATCGAAGCCTCCGCGATACCCAAACAATGGCCCCCATGTCCGGTTTCTGACGTTGACCTCAATACGAAACTGCCCGGATGGCTCATCGAACCATTCGCAGACATCAGCCGTGCCGGAAAACAATAGCGGAAAGCGAAACTCGAGCGGGCCTTCATAAAACCGTTGCTCCCCAGACCGGAGGGCGATGCCGCCGTTGTCAGCAACGGAAATGTCGATGTCGACCGCCAGATGCTGATGTGTGCCCAGATAGTCCACGATTCGTCCGCGCTGCTGGCTATAGATCATGTACGCGTCGAACCTGCGTTGCGATGCCGAACGCCTGGCTGTGTCGAAGGTGCGAATCCAGGTCACAGTCTCCCGCCCCAACGCATCGCGATAGGCGAAGTTGCGAATCGAAAAAGGTATGCTGCGGCCTTGTTCCGGAAACATGATGCTGCGCCATGACCCGAGATACAGGAATGGGAGTGTGTAGGCCGGCCCATGCCAGACCTCTTCCATCACGCCTCTGCCTATCGCGGCTGTTCCAGATTCACTCGAAAGCGAAAACCTGCGCTGAATCATCGGATGGAGGCGCTTGAAGTCCTCTCCGAGTGCATGTTCATATATGGACGGCATCGGTCGCCTTTTCTGGTTGTACTGTTCGAGACTTCCGCAGGCATCGCCCCGCAAAGGCAGAGTTGAAGTGCGCGAGCCATCCGCACAGGCAAAGTCCCAGTACGCCGAGATTGAGCGTGACCGGGTTGAACGCCGCTGTAAGTTGTGCCGGGGAGCGCAGTGTCACCACGGCCAGCGCACCGATCATTGCAATACCGGTTAGTGCAAAATAACCGCGCCATCGCCATATGAATAAGCCGAGCACTCCAAAGATAACTTCCGCTGCGCCCATCAGCGGCAACCAGTGTGCGGCGATGCCGACGTCCGACAACATCGCCAACTCCGCTGGATCATGAAATAACAGTTTGGGAACTAGCCCATGCCATATCCAGACAAACACGACCACACTGCGGCAGACGCCATAGGTGAGCGATGAGCGAAGAACAGCCTCCGGTGCTACCTCCGCCTCGATCCACAACCGCAGACGGTCGAAGCTCCAGGCGGTCGCCCATCCCATGATCGGTCGAAAGAGAACGACGTCCACCAACTTGCCGGCCACACCGAAGCGCGTTTGATAGTCGTACCAGGTGAAAAACCGAATGCTACCGTCCCCAGTTGGGATGTATTTCCAGTAGCCCGCTCCCGTGCGAATGAGAGATTTGACGTCGCCGGACCAGAAGCGCAAAGCGGAGGTGCGTTCGCCTGTCGTTCCGGAGCGTGTTCCGGTGGATTCGCCTTCTCCGGCGATCGCCAGCCCGAAGCCTATGCGAGTCTCGTAGAGAAACTGCTGCGGCGCGTTTTCCTCCGGTTTCGGCAGATAGCGGATGGTCGAAAAGCGAAGATCCCAACGCTGGTGGAGCGCCGGATCCTGTGTCAACTGCCAGAGCCGCTCCATCTCAGTTCGCATCGGCAGTTCGACGTACAGGCCCTGGGGCATGGCGCGAGAATAGCAGTGGTTCTCACCAACCGCCAGCAATTTCAAGACGTACCTTGCGGAAATAGAGCATCTTTGGCATACTTATAGGAGTGTCTCAACACCCAGTTGAGTCCAGTCGAGAACCACGCCCGGAGAGAACAGCTACCGAGGGGTGGGAGACGAGGGAAAATGGCAAGGAAGCTCTCAAAGAATCTGGTGAAGGCGCGCGCGCTCGTTGAGCCCCGCCCGTATCTGTTGGTGGACGCAGTTCCACTCCTGCAAAAAGCAAAGTATGCGAAGTTCGACGAGACCGTCGATCTCACCATGCGCCTCGGGGTCGACCCAAAGCACGCCGACCAGATGGTCCGCGGCACCGTCGTCCTGCCGCACGGCCTGGGCAAGTCGAAGATTGTTGCGGTTATCGCCTCGGGCGACAAGGTCAAGGACGCTCAGGCTGCCGGCGCTGAGTTCTTTGGCGGCGAAGAGCTGGTCGAAAAGATCCAGAAGGAAAACTGGACCGCCTTCGATGCTCTGATCGCCACCCCGGACATGATGAAGTCCGTCGGCCGTCTCGGCAAGGTTCTCGGACCCAAGGGCCTGATGCCCAATCCGAAGACCGGCACCGTCACTACAGACGTCGCGGGTGCGGTTAAAGAGATCAAGGCCGGTAAGGTCGAGTTCCGCACCGACAAGACTGCACTGGTTCACGTTCCCGTCGGCAAGCTCTCGTTCGATCCGCAGAAGCTGGTCGACAATGCGATGACCGTCATCACGAGCGTCGTCAAGGCGAAGCCTTCGGCTGCCAAGGGCAAGTACATCAAGGGTGTCACGCTCAGCTCTACGATGGGCCCCGGCATTCAGCTCGACTACACCGCTGCCGAGTTGGCAGGCAAAGCCTAGTAGGCCTAGGAGCAAGCCATTAGCTACTAGCTTTTAGCTTTTAGCTGGTGAAGGATTTCGGGTTTCAGTCGCGAAAGCGGCGCAATTTCAGAGCTAGCAGCTAACAGCTAGCAGCTAAAGGCTAGGTTTTTATGGCATTGACCAGAGCATCAAAGACGGAGAAAGTCGGTAAGCTCGCAGCCGAGCTTGAGCACTCGACCTCCGCGATCATCGGCACCTTCAAGGGGCTCACCGCTGCGAAGGATTTCGAGCTGCGCAAGACCGTTCGCGCCGCCGGCGGAAGCTATCACGTCGTCAAGAACAAGCTGGCCGCAC
>DATMPD010000246.1:0-3148 GCA_035567955.1 Edaphobacter sp. | reverse complement strand
GTTCGTTGGTTCCAAATGCCTCCCCTGGAACAACGACAACATGCGCCTCACTCAGCAGCTTCGCCGCCAGATCCGATGCAGATTTGATACCGCCCTTGCCGATGAACCTGCTTACATTCGGATACACATAAAAGGCTCCCTGCGGCACCGTGCAGCTCAGCCCTGGAATCGTCTTGAAGCCCGCCAATATCTGATCGCGCAGCTTGATATAGTCGGCGCGAAACTCGGCCACACATTCCTGCGATCCAGTCAGCGCCGCAATCGAGGCACGCTGTACCATGCTCGCGGTGTTCGATGTACTCTGCGACTGCAGCTTGCTCATGGCCGCGATAACCGGCTTTGGGCCGAGCGCAAAGCCCGCTCTCCAACCCGTCATCGCATAGGTCTTCGAGAGCGAGCCGAGCACAACGATGTGCTCCTTGCAATCGGTAAACGAACCGCCGCTGATGATCTCACCGGTAAAGTTGAGGTAGACGTAGCACTCATCCAGCAGCACATAGATGCCGTTCTTATGGGCAAGCCGCACGATGGCCTCCAGATCCTCCGGGGCAACAACCGCACCCGACGGATTCGACGGAGTATTCAGGATGATGGCCTTGGTCTTCGGCGTAATCGCCGCCTCAATCATCCTCGCCGTAATGCGGAAGTTCTCTTCTTCCTTGCTCTCGACCAGAACGGCCTTGCCCCCCGCGTACTGGATGAT
The DNA here is from genome assembly GCA_035567955.1 of Edaphobacter sp. Lineage (GTDB taxonomy): Bacteria > Acidobacteriota > Terriglobia > Terriglobales > Acidobacteriaceae > Edaphobacter. Next base: position 2,445 of record DATMPD010000246.1, on the reverse strand, counting down.
GTCTTTGAACGACACCCAATAGGGAACCGGAAGAATGACCTCATCTCCGTGATCCACCAGCACCTGAATGGCGTTGAACAAAGCTAGCTTGCCGCCGGTGGTGAAGACGCACTCGTCAGCGGTGTAGTTCGAGCTGAAGTCGCAGGCGTGGCGGTCCACAACTGCCTGCCGCACCTCGGGGATACCGGCCACGTTGGTATAGCGCGTGAAGTTCTTTTCGATCGCCTCAATGGCCGCGTCTTTAATGTGTCGCGGAGTCGAAAAGTGAGGCTCCCCCGCGCCGAAGTCCGCAAGGTTTACGCCCTCGGCCTTCAACTTCAACGCCGCCGCCGTAATCGCCATGGTTGCCGAAACTTCGATGCGGCCGATGCGGTCCGCAAATATCTTGGTCGCAGTTGCAGTAGTCATATCTCTAGTGTCGCAGATTCAGCATCGCAGTGAAACCTACGGTTGTTACTCACTCATCCCGCAGCATCAAATCCAGGACAGCAGCCCGTCCATGAACCATCCATGAGCCATCCCGGAGCAGCAGCCTCACTTGACAAATGGCCGCCCCGGAATGGGTCGGAATAGCCTCCTCGCGTGCAACGCTCCCTTGGATCCGCACCAGCCCCGGCACGAAGTCCAGACTTAAAGTCTCTATTTCTTAGACTTTGCGCGTTTTTCGGCAGGGAGGGGGGTACTCCTCAAAGCCGGTTCGGCACCTTGGCCTTCAACCGTTCAACCACCAGCGGAGGAACCAGCGCCGTGACGTCGCCGCCAAGCTGAAAGACGCCCTTGATGAGCCGCGAGCTGACATAGGTATACTTCTCGGCAGGCATCATAAACAGGGTTTCGAGCTGTGGATCGAGCTTCCGATTCATCATCGCCATCTGAAACTCATACTCGTAGTCGCTGATCGCCCGGATCCCGCGCAGGACCGCCTTAGCCCCCTGTTCACGGGCGAAGTCCACCAAAAGCCCATTAAACGTAGTAACCGAGACATTCCCGAAGCTGCGAGTCGCCTCAAAGATCATCTCTTCGCGCTCCGGAACAGTAAAGAGCGGCGTTCCCTTTTCGGAGTTGCGCAGGATCGCGACCACCAGTTCATCCACGATCTTCGCCCCCCGGGCAATCAGGTCAAGATGCCCATTGGTAAGCGGATCGAAGGTCCCGGGATAGATCGCTTTAATGGTATGCATGCAACAAAAGCATACCTCCCTTTGCCCGGAGAAGAAATAAATCCAGCAATTCCTGTAGTCTTGCGGGCAATCCCTCGCGTCTCTCTAAACAAGTCGAGGAATCATTCGACGGGGATTTTTCTAACGATCAAACCATGGCCTCACGCGCTATCACCTCAGACACACATTCCGTGACCCGGCAGTCGCCAGCCACACCGCTCGACGACATGGCTTCGATCGTCGCCACCTACGAGCAGAAGATCTTTCGCTTCCATCTCATTTCCATCCGTGACCGTGATGTCGCCCAATCCCTGACCCAGGATACTTTCGTCCGCGCCTGGGCCGCCCGCGATACGTTTCGGGGAGACTGCTCGATGTCGACCTGGCTGATGCGGATCGCTCTGAACCTGATTCGCGACCACACCCGGACCGACCGCTTTCGCTTCTGGAAACGGGTCTCGGAGACAGCAGTTGACGTCTCCGATGTCGCGTCGCATGTCCCGCATCGCGATAGTTCGCTGGAGTCGCGCCTCATCGCCAGCGAGCAGATGGCGCTGGTTTGGGAGAGCGTCGCGCAGCTCTCCGACCGGCAGCGAAGTGTATTTCTTCTTCGCTTCGTAGAGGACTTGGAACTCTCCGAGATCGCGAGCGTAACCGGACTGCCCATCAGCACCGTCAAAACCCATCTGTACCGCGCCCTCGCTGCCATCCGAGCCCGCCATAACGCCACCCATAAGGACCCACTATGACTATTCATCTCAGTCACGAACAACTCTGCGACTTGATTCTCGCCGACTTGTCACTCCAGCCGGAACGCGATTCCTGGAGGGAACTGGAGGCCGAGTCGGATGTCGTACATGAGCATCTTCGGGCCTGCCTGATCTGCTCTGCAGAGCTTAGGAGCCTGCGCGATTCGCTCTCCCACTTTCGCGACGCCTCGGTGTCCTATGCCCGGCAGGAGTTTGCACAGAGCTACGCGCACCGGTCCTCGATCGCACCTCCGCACACCTTTCTCTCCCAACCTCTCTATTGGGCCGCTGCGGCTGTCGTGTTTGTAGCTGCTCTGTTTCCGCTTAGCATGCATCGGCTCCGCCCAGCTCCCGCTGTGATCGGGACAACTGCAACATCGCCATCTCAAGCGACAGAGTCCGACGAAGCCCTGCTGGCAGACATCGACCAAAAGCTCTCCGCCGATGTGCCTTCGCCCATGGAACCGCTTGCCGACCCCACCGCCGGAGCAACCTCGACCACATCCACTTCAGACCAGAGGACAAACTAACATGCG
>DATMPD010000245.1:0-5566 GCA_035567955.1 Edaphobacter sp. | reverse complement strand
ACTGCAGGCACTGCGTCGGGATTGGGGCGCAGCAGGCCGTGACGGGGAAGATCGTGCGGGGTACGGAGTCCACGACCGATACCAGCATCCGGGGATATACGTGGCAGATGCCTTCGCTGCAGAACCTGAACATAGTGCAGGGGCGCGGGTTCACGGAAGCGGACGAAGAACATTCCTCGCGTGTGGCGATCATCGGGACCGATATTCAGGACCACCTGTTTGAGGGAGTCGATCCGCTGGGGCAGGAGTTGCGGGTAGACGGCGTTCCGTACACGGTGATCGGTATTAGCGAGAAGCAGGGGAGCACATTTGGAGCGAGCCAGGACAACTGGGTCGGAGTGCCGCTGACGACGTTTCAGAAGAGCTATGGGACGGCGAAGACGCTGACGATCTATGTGAAGGCGGGTGAGGCTGGACCGAGGCTGGAGACTGCGGCGGACGAGGTGAGGGTGCTGGTGCGGGCGCGACGGCATGATGCTCCGGGAGTGCCGGATTCATTTGAGTTGGATACGAACAATACGCTGGTGGGATTTTTCAGCACGGTGACGCAGTCGTTTGGAGCGGTGGCCGGGGCGGTGGCGCTCATCTCGCTCATCGTGGGCGGCATCGTGATCATGAACATCATGCTCGTGAGCGTGACCGAGCGGACCCGCGAGATTGGAATACGGAAGGCGTTGGGCGCACGGCCAAACGACATTCTGATGCAGTTTCTGATCGAGTCCGGGACGATGGCGCTGGTCGGTGGAGTGTTCGGTGTCCTGGGTGGGATACTTGTGGCGCAGGTGATTACGATTCTGGCGGGATTTCCTTCGACCGTTGCGGTGTGGAGCGTGCTTGCCGGGCTGGTGATGGCCACCGGCACGGGAATCTTCTTTGGTGTCTATCCGGCGCGGAAGGCGGCGCAGCTGGATCCGATTGTGGCGCTGAGGTCGGAGTGAAGCGGTTGTCAGATGTCAGTTCTCAGTTGGCAGTAAAAGCGGTAACAACTGAGCATCGATAACGGAGAACGGAGAACTAGATGCAGATTGCCGATACGAAAGAAACGATAACGATGGCGTTGGATACGCTGCGGGCGAACAAGCTGCGTAGCGGGCTGACGATTCTGGGGATTGTGATCGGCGTGATGACGGTGATTATTATTTCGTCGGTGATCAATGGGTTGAACTCGAGTGTGTCGGGCCTGGTCGAGTCGCTCGGGACCAACGTGATCTGGGTCTTTCGGTTTCCGGTGATCGGGGTGCGGCAGACGACGGAGATGCTGACGCGGAAGCAGCTGACCTACGACGACGCCATGGCGATGAAGGATCTGCCACATGTGCTGGCGGTGTCGCCGGGATTGCAGTATCGGGACCAGCGGGGGGTGCAGGGCACTGTGGCAGTGAAGTTTGGCACTAAGAAGTTTGAGGGAACGGTCCTGGAGGGAGATACGGCGAGCGTGAAGGACGTCTATGACCTCAACCTGAAGGCCGGCCGCTTCTTCACCGATGGCGACGTGGAGCGGGCTGCGAACGTTGTCGTGCTGGGGAACGATACGGCGGACGCGCTGTTCGACACGACCGATCCCGTGGGCAATGATGTGACCATCGCGGGCATGGTGTTTACTGTCGTCGGCGTCATGGGTAAACGGCCACAGGCGTTCGGCGGAGGAAAGAACCCGGAAGACAATAAGGCGTATTTTCCCGTGACGACGTTCCACAAGATCCATCCGGAGGTGTTGGATTACTGGATTAGCCTGAAGTTCGACGATCAGAAGAACAAGGCCATGGTGCAGGATGAGCTCACGGAGTTGCTGCGGCGCCGGCGCAAGGTGAAGAACGAGGCTCCCGACAACTTTGCGATCTTCGGGACGGACTCGCTGACGCGGCTCTGGGATCAGATTACCTTTGGGCTGTTCGCGTTGATGCTGTCGCTTTCCGCGGTGGGACTTCTGGTGGGAGGAGTTGGCGTGATGAATATCATGCTGGTCAGCGTGACGGAGCGGACGCGGGAGATTGGTGTGCGCAAGGCGATCGGCGCGAATAAGCAGACGATTCTGACGCAGTTCACACTGGAGGCGATTACTTTGTGCGCGGTCGGTGGCACTATCGGGGTGCTGGGTGGGAGTTTGATCGGATTTGGGTTGCACTTCATCTTTCCCGCGGCGCTCTCCGCGGTATGGATTGGCGCCGCGTTCATGAGTTCGTGCGCGATTGGGCTGATCTTCGGGATCTATCCGGCTTGGAAGGCGGCGAATCTGAATCCGATTGAGGCGCTGCGTTACGAATAAGGCAGGGAGTAGGGAGTAGGGAGTAGCAAACAAAGCGCTTGTCTTGCTCGCTGATCCTTTGGCTCGATCTATCCCTTGTAAACTGGATGGATGCTGGCTACGGTTGTTGAGATGGTGATGGCGCTGTTGACGCTTGCCGGGTTGGCTTATTTGTTGCTGGCGCTTTGGGGAGCCCGGGATTTCGCGCACTACTGGCGAGGCAGGAAGGTCGATCGCGAGTTTACTCCTGATGTCAGCATTCTGAAGCCGGTGAAGGGTGTGGACCCGCATATGTATGCCGGCCTGGTAAGCCATTGCAGGCAGCTGTATGCCGGCAGCTTCGAGATCATCTTTGGTGTGAGCAGCCTGGAGGATCCTGCTGTGGGGGAGATCGAGCGGCTGCGGGCGGAGTTTCCAGAGTGCGCGATACGGCTGGTTGAGTGTCGCGAGCGGTTGGGAACGTCGGGCAAGGTGAGCAACCTGGTGCAGATGCTGCGCGAGGCCCGGTTTGACCATGTGCTTATCAATGACAGCGACATTTGCGTGTCTCCGTTTTATTTGTTGCGGGTGATGGAGTGTTTTGCGGATGAGCGGGTGGGGATGGTGACGGCTCCTTACATCGGCCACACGGCGGAGGGCGGGCCGGCGATGACGGTCTGGTCGCGCCTGGAGGCACTGGGGATTTCGACCGACTTTCTTCCCGGGGTGCTGGCGGCGCGCTGGCTTGAAGGCGGGATTCGCTTTGGTCTTGGGTCCACGCTGGCGATGTCGAAGGCTGCGCTGGTGAAGGCTGGAGGGCTGGAGCCGCTGGTGGAATATCTCGCGGATGACTACGAGATGGGAGAGCGCATCGCGAAGGCGGGTTACCGTGTCGAGTTGTGCGGCGAGGTGGTGGAGACGACGGTGCCTGCTTATACATTTCGCGGGTTCCGCGATCATCAGCTGCGGTGGGCGCGGTCGACGCGGGACTCGCGCAAACTGGGGTATATGGGGCTGGGGATTACGTATGCGTTGCCCTGGGCGATGATGACCTGTGTGGCGAGCGGATTTGCGCTGTGGAGTTTTTCGCTGTTGAGCGTGGTGGTCCTGGCGCGGGTGGCGGTGGCGCTTTCGGTTGGCGTGGGGGTGTTGCGGGATGGGCAGGTGCTGCGCGATCTGTGGCTGCTGCCGCTGCGGGATTTCTTTGGGCTGGCCTTCTGGGCGTGGAGCTTTGCCGGCGATACGGTGGTGTGGCGAGGAGAGCTGTTCCGTTTGCGAGATGGGCGAATATCGCCTGCTGTGGGGGAGAGGTAGAGAAGCGAGCTTCGGTCGAAATGGCAGCGCGCAGTTTGGGTAGACTGCGCGGCTGCTGATCGCCTTTTAGTTTGTTACGTACGACGCAGTGTCGGAGCTCTGTCGGATTGGGATCGGCGCCGAATTTTGGAACGCAAGGCATTCCGAGATGCGCTTGAGCATGTCGGTGGGGTGGATTGGCTTGGTGAGAGCAGTGAAATAATGGCCGCCGTGACGGGCTTTCTCGAGTAGATCGACCGTGGACGCCTGTCCGGAGAACAAGAGGACTTTGAGGTTTGGAATTGATTGCGTGAGCATGATCGCCAGTTCGACACCGGTGATTCCAGGCATGACGACGTCAGAGATCAGAAGTGCGGGTGTGATCGCATTCGCAATCCGGAGAGCGGTCTCGCCGTTGTAGGCGGTCACCGTGATGAAGCCGGCGTGGGTGAGGATGATGGACAACGTGTCCGCAATAACCTTTTCGTCGTCGACGATGAGGATGACCGGAGCGTCTTTGACGGGTAGAACAACGATGTCTTCCTTGGCCACTTCTTCGAGTGGAACTACCGGAAAACTGAATTTGGGTGACATGGGAGATACCTCTGGATTGACCGTAGTCCACCTTTGGGGATACGGGTTAACTCTTTTGTAACTGCGAGTTGAGGCTAGGTTTAGCTTTTTTCCAACACTTCGCGTTCTTTTTTCCACTATTTCTTCTTGACTCGGGGCAGATTTCGTCAGATTATTTTTACGACTAGGTTACGTTTACGTCTCGTTTGCATCAAACAGTGCATTAGGAGTAGACAAAGGAGGCAGGAGGAGATCATGAGCAACGACGGCAATTTCGCAGATAGACAGACGAAGTTCGAATCGGTGCTTCAAGTCGACGTTCCGAAGGGGCGGGACGGCAAACATAAGAGCATCATCACGCGATTGCTGGGCGATATTGCGAAACTGGCCGACGGAGCGGCGCTGAAGATACCTCTGTCCCAGCTTCCGGATACGAAGGAGAATATTCGTTCGGCGTTGAGCCGGGCTGCGCGGCAGGCGAATATCAACCTGGCTACGTCCAGCAATGATGAGTTTCTGTACGTGTGGAAGACGGATAAATAAGGTGCGGATTTCGTCCTTCGCAGGGCAGAGGTACGGCGCGGGACCTCTGTTCTGGTGGATGGTGATGGGGTCTGCGACGATCGCTGTGGGTGGCAGAGTATGCGATCGCGACTATTAACCGCAGATTCCTCCGCTGCGCTGCGGAATGATAAACAAAAGACAGGCGATGGCTAGATGCAGTTTTGCTCTAGTAGGGGTTGGGCTGGTTGCTGAGGATCTCTTTGCCTCCGCTCTGGGCGATGAAGTAGGTTTTGCCGGGGAGGGTGGGGACGGGAGTGCTCAGGTCCTGCCATAGGAAGATGCGGCGGGTTTCGGTCCACTTGAGGCTGAGGGAGATGTTGTCTTCGAAGAGGGGTGGGGCGTCGGGGAAGAAGCTTCCGTACCAGAGGTTGGAGCTGCGACCGTTGAGGATGTGGAGCGGTTGGGCGTTGTTGTCGGGGCGGTGGAGGTAGAAGCCGAGGGTGCTGGCGCTTTCATATTCGCCGTGGATGACGATGAGGTCGTCGGGTTTGAGTACGGGCGCGATCGCGTTGGCGAGTTGGCGGGAGGTGAGGACGGGGGAGAAGATCTGCAGGCCGATGTGGGCGGCGAGCAGGAAGGCGAAGGTGGAGGCGGCGAGCCAGAGGTTGCCGGCGTGGGGCTTGTAGTTGGCGCGGCAGAACCAGTTGGCGAGAGTGCCGGTGAAGAGTGCGATGGCGGTTAGGAGGAGGGGGTCGTGAAAGGCGGACATGGCCTGGGTGTTGAGGTCGAGGAAGTGGCCGAAGGAGAGGGCGTAGTCTGCGGGGTTTTGTTTGAGGAGGGTGGCGAGGTCGGTGCCGGGGGCGGAGAGATGGGCGCGGAAGACGAAGAATCCTGCGATGAGCGCGGCGATGGAACCGATAGCGAGGACGACGATTGAGATGCGCTGGCCGGCTCGGGTGAGGGGGTTGGGGA
>DATMPD010000244.1:0-8729 GCA_035567955.1 Edaphobacter sp. | reverse complement strand
GGCGGCTTGATACCGGCGGATGTGCTCCAGCCCCAGTTGGTCGGGCGGGCAATGGAAGTACCCCGCGAAGTGCTCGACGGTGCGGAGGTAAGCGTGGATGGTTGACTCGGCATAGTTGCGGCGTCTGAGTTCCTCAAGCATCAGCTGACGTAGATGGGTCACAGAGATACCCTCCTCTGCGACACAACCTAACGCAACGCCACAATAGCTCGTTCAGCCGCACGCGAATGCGTCCGCCGCTCTCACAGCGGCTTCGTTCCAAGTCGGCTTGTGGGAAGTGAAAGATTCTTCTTAGCTCACTGGCGAAGTGGCTTATCACAGAATTGCATTACTTCGATCTCGCTCTGGTCCTTGGGTCGCACGAAACGACTACGCCCTCCTTGCTAAACTTATAAATAATGCTCTCCAAGCTCTACGCAAAGTGGATGTACGCCTGGGAAACCGCGCTCACCACACGCGACACCAACCGCATCGTCCGCCCCCTCGAATGGGGTTTCGACTGGCTCCAGGACTTCAGCCCCCTCGCCGCCGCCTCCCACGCGCCGGCCGCAGATGACTTCGCCCGCATGATCGCCGTCAACGCCGACATCGTCGCCCGCGCCGAAGAGTTCTTCGGCTACCAGACCCCCACCGACTTTCGCCTCGAAGCCCGTCACCCCCAGCTCTTCCCCACCAACGTCCGCCCCGAGACCCTTCAGGAAGACGCCGAAATCAAGCGCCAGGCGGAAACCGGCGAGCTCGAAGAGGCCGAGTTCCTCCGCTTCACCTCACCCGTGCGCACCCGCTACCCCGAAAACGACACCGTTAACGCCCGCTGGTTCCCCGCCCCAGACCACAAATATCAAAAACCCGTCATTTCGACCCCAGCCGCGGACAGCTTCACCGTCCCTGGCGGAGTGGAGAAATCCGCTTCTCTGCCTTCAACTCCGCACAGCCCCAACAGCCAGGTCAAACAGGCCCCCAAACAAGCAATGATCGTCATGCCCCAATGGAACGCCGACGCCTTCTCCCACAACGCCCTCTGCACCCTCTTCAACCGCTTCGGCATCTCCTGTCTCCGCCTCTCCAAGCCCTACCACGACATCCGCCGCCCCGCCGAGCTAGAGCGCTCCGACTACGCCGTCAGCTCCAACGTAGGCCGCACCACCGAGGCCTGCCGTCAGGCCGTCGTCGACATCCGCAGCTGCATCGACTGGCTCCAGCTCCAGGGCTACGAACAGTTCGGCGTCCTCGGCACCAGCCTCGGCAGTTGCTACGCCTTCATCGCCGCCGCCTTCGACCCGCGCCTCCAGGTCTGCGCCTTCAACCACGCCTCCACCTGGTTCGGCGACGTAGTCTGGGCCGGCCAAAGCACCCGCCACATCAGGGCAGCCTTTGAGCAATCAGGGTTGAATCAAGATCAAGTCCGCCAGATCTTCTCCATCGTCAGCCCCATGTCCTACATGGATCGCTTCGCGGCGTACCCCAAGCGCTCCCTCGTAGTCCACGCCACCTACGACCTCACCTTCCCCCTCGAGTACTCCCTCGACGTCCTCAAAAACTTCGACGCCCTCAACATCGACTACGTCTCCAAAGTCCTCCCCTGCGGCCACTACACCACCGGCGAAACCCCCTACAAGTACCTCGACGGCTGGTACCTGGGCTCCTTCATCTACAGCAGCTTCAAGCGGCTCGCCGAGGGCGGCCGGGCTGTCTCCTGATCGTCAGCCTTATCGTCAACGTCTTCCACCCCCGTTCGCATCGCAAGGAAACACGGCGTCATCAGCAACGCGATAAACCCAACGCCCATCATCCAGTCCTGCATAGCAACACCCTCTCTCCGTGGTCCAACCTTTGACTCTATCGACTAAAGCCCGGAGATCAGCTCAAACGAATTGAATAGCGTTCAGTACCTTCGTGCGAGATTCCCAAAGCGACCCGATCCGGCGCTTTTCCACAACAGACCTGAAAATAAATCTCAAAGTCGTGACAGTTTTTAGACGCCACGCAACAGGGTGTCTTCGGTCCACGATAAACGCACAATCCACCACAAACTCACCAGCAAAACACCACACCAAAAACACACCTTTTCCCATAACCCCCCTTAAAAACACAGCAAAACCACCAATCCGCGGCCACCCCTTCCCTCAGAAAAAAAACTGCAAAAACAGTGACATAAAATAACCCCATGCCCATCGACCTGAATGCCCCGCTGGCCGCCTCCGACCCCGAAATCGCCCAACAGATTGAAAATGAAGTAAAACGCCAGCACGAAGGCCTCGAGATGATCGCCTCGGAAAACTTCGTCAGCCGAGCCGTTTTAGAGGCCGCAGGCACCGTTTTCACCAACAAATACGCCGAAGGCTACCCCGGCAAGCGCTACTACGGCGGCTGCGAGTACGCCGACATCGTCGAAGATCTCGCTAGAACCCGCGCCAAACGCCTGTTTAACGCCGATCACGTCAACGTCCAGCCGCACTCCGGCTCTCAGGCCAACGCCGCCGCCTACATGACGCTCCTCAATCCAGGCGACTGCATACTAGGCCTCGACCTGGCCCACGGCGGCCATCTCACCCACGGCCACAAGCTCAACTTCTCCGGCAAACTCTACCGCATCGTCGGCTACCAGGTTCGCAAAGACACCGAAACCATTGACTATGACGAGCTCGAAGCCACCGCGCAACGCGAGAAGCCAAAGGTGATCGTAGGCGGCGGCAGCGCCTATCCACGCCAGTTCGACTTCCCGAGCATGCGTGCCATCGCCGACAAAGTCGGTGCTTACCTCATGGTAGATATGGCCCATTTCGCCGGCCTCGTCGCTGGCGGCGTGCATCCATCACCCGTTCCTCACGCACACGTCGTGACGACAACGACCCACAAAACACTGCGGGGACCGCGCAGCGGACTCATCCTCTGTCATCAGGAGTTCGCTGCAGGCATCGATCGCAGCGTCTTTCCCGGCCAGCAAGGCGGTCCGCTGATGCACATTGTTGCAGCGAAAGCCGTAGCCTTCAAAGAGGCACTGGCGCCGGAGTTCGCAACCTATGCGCAGCAAGTTGTGTCCAACGCAAAGGTTCTCGCAGAGGCGATTGCCGCTGAGGGTTATCGCATCGTGTCGGGAGGTACGGACACCCACGTGATCCTGATCGACGTGTTTCAGAAAGGAATGTTCGGCTCGGAGGCAGAGCACGCTTTGGGAGAGGCGGGAATCACAGTCAACAAGAACGCGATCCCGTATGACACCAATCCGCCAATGAAGCCCAGCGGCATTCGAATCGGCACGCCGGCGCTGACGACGCGCGGGATGAAAGAGCCGGAGATGCGCGTCATTGCTGGATGGATCGCGCACGCGCTCGAGCACAGGGCGGACGCAGCGAAGCTACGGCAGATTCGTAGTCAGGTGTTCGAGATGGCCGAGAAGTTCCCGTTGTACGGCTGGTTGCGTAAGGAATAGACTCGCGTCGAGATCGCATGTTAAACCGACGTTCGCGCTCCGGCTGCTTCCTTTTGCGTGACGATGTTGATGCGTCCGTCATTGCAGCGAACAATCTGCGAGTATAGTTCTGGTTTGAAGGCTGCGCTGTGAAGTAAGGAATCGGCCCCGGCGCACCTCCCGGCGAAAGGAGAGCTCTATGGCAATGGCGATATTGACATGGCTAATCGCCGTTCCCCTGCTTGGCCTAGTGACTGGCATGCGCTCGATGACTGCCATGGCAGTGCTCTGCTGGTTCGCCTATCGCGGCGATCTGTCCCTCGATGGAACCTGGGCCTCCTGGGCTGGGAAGCTGGTGACGGCCGTTATTTTCACCGTGCTGGCTCTGGGCGAGTTCGTCGCGGACAAGTTACCGAAGGCCTCCAACCGAACGGCATTGGGACCACTGCTCGTGAGAGTCGTGGTTGGCGGTCTCATCGGCGCGATCGTGGCGGCAGGCCTGAATGGGTCGGAGTTCGAGGGAATCATTCTCGGTGTCGGCGGCGCTTTGATAGGCACCTTCGGCGGATTCCTGGTTCGGCGAGAGCTCGTGTTGCGTTTGGGCAGCAAGGACTGGCCGGTGGCTCTGGTAGAAGATGCGAGCGCGATCCTCTGCGCGGTACTGGCGATGGGTATCGTGACAGGATAGCCGCTCGAGATACCAGCAAAGGGCAATCGCTTGCTATGAAGTAACGACATCAGGCAATCTCAAACCTTCTGCTGCCGTGCCCTCCATTCCTCGCTGGAGAACAGGCGTGGTCCCACCTCGATAAGGCGCGGCATCATATTGAAAACCGCTACTCGACTCCAGGGTCTGCCGTCACGCGTCCGAAAGCCCTTTTCATTCAGATCGCTGACGATATGGGAGTAAGAGAAGTCCTGCCCGAGCAAATCCATCATCAATATGAGCGCCTGGTTTTCGGTCGGCTCGATCTCCAGCCGCTGGCAGTCGTCTGAGATGCGCAGACCATAGGGGATGTCCTCGCTGAATGCGCCTTCGGTGGGTGCTTCCGAATCAGGCAGCTCTCGCCGCCATTCGATCGACACCAACTGCCATCCTGCTGCTGTACGCTGCCCGATGATCTCAGAACTAAACGGCCCGGAAATCACATCGCGAATCCGTTCAAAGTGCGCCATAGTAGCCTCCGTGCGGTGTTCTTTGAGATGGGGTATTCGCAATTTGCCTGCCAAGGTCAATCCTGCCTCAAAATCCTTCAACTCGGCCACCAGCAAGGAAATAACCGAAAGTTTATAGGGTTCGGTTCGCCCATCGGCTGTCCAATTTCATGAATCCCTGTTCGCTTTCGGACGGCCATTCACCGAAACTGCAGTAGATGACGTTGTCGCAAAATCTCCGCGGCTATCGGGACCGAAACGCAGGAAGTCATGGCCTAAACAGCTTTGGTTGGAGTAGCATGTGCGGTACTGTAAGGCTCCCCAAGGTGTTCTGCAACGATTCGGAAGCGGTCAAAGCGGCACACCGGTTCGGTCGTGGGAGTTAGCAACTGCTGAGCGCACGGAGGTAGACCATGTCGAAGGGCATCCTACGAATTGTGCTGACGATTCTGATGTATGCAGGAGTCGGCGTCTTCCTCTTTCCCTATTTCACCGGCCGGATTACAGCGGGAATTCCCTTTATGATTCTTGGTGCCGCGTGCACTGTTGTCTGTGGGTTGCTGCGTTGCTATCTGACCGAGGGCGACTGTGCGCGCATTCCTCACCACGGACGGGACTGGTGAGCAAGAGCAGACTGAGAATGCACTGGGCCCCACATGCGCTCGATAAGACTGGACAAATTCTCAGTCAAACAGACGTCAAGGATGCTGCGGAACGCAGCCAGGCTTCCATCACCTCGTGACCAACAACTCCGGCTTGTTGTTTGACGAGCTTTCCTCCGTTGAAGACAGCGAAGTTCGGGATGCCCCGTACAGCGAACCGTGCTGCGAGTTGCTGGTTCTTGTCGGTGTCGACCTTGAGGACGACGGCCTGACCCGCCAGGTCCCTTGCGGTACGCGCGACTTCTGGGGCGGCGGCTCGACAAGGGCCGCACCAGTCAGCCCAGAAGTCGACCAGGACGGGAACACGCGAGCTTTGGATAATCTCTTCAAAGAGGGCAGTGTCGACCGGCATCGGTTCGTCAAGCGGGGGCAACGGAGTTTTGCATGCGCCGCAACGGCCGGTGTCCGCCAGGTGGTTCGTCGCGATGCGGTTCTTCTGGCCACAGCTCTTGCAGATTCTTATTGTCGCCATTCGCTCCCTCCTGTCGATTCGATTCATCTTACGGGCTTAGGTTGCGTTGCTTGGGTCGCCAGATCAACAGACATGTGGGCCACGTTGCGACGGTTCGATTGAGTATCGTTCAGTTCGTCGAAAGCCACCACCCCGGGCCAGAACACCAGCAACTGCTGTCCACCTCATCGTTTCGATGCAAGGACCTGACCTTGGTCCAAGCGCTGCCCTGAAAGGCTTCCGCAAGCTTTTGTGCCGTTGTTTCGTTTCTTGCCCCGATGCAGGGAACAAACTGTACCTGTAAGAGAAAACGAGCTGTGAAGGCTCCATCCTCTTGTTTCGTGATGAGCAGCATGGCTCCAACACCCGCGTCTGGCGTCATGGGAAAGAGTAGCCGTCCTTTCGGACGTAAAGCATCAAGCCAAACCGCAAGCGGCTCAGTGGCACCGGCATTCACATAAAGAACATCGCATGCTGGAAGCGTTGCTTCCGCTCCGGACCGGGCATGCACCGTTACGTTGGAAAACTTAGCGAGGTTGTCGGTAGCGCGTTGCGCAAGCGTCGGTTCAATCTCATACGCGTCGACCACTCCGCTCTCGCCTACCAATTTCGCCAGGAGAGTCGTGTAATAGCCGGTGCCTGCACCAACATGGATGACCCGTTCACCGTTCTTTGGAGCCAATGTTGCGAGACACAATGCGTGCAGGGTCGGCTGCCCATTGTTGAGAGGTCCTTCGCCGCCGAGGGATACCACAACATCCTGATACAGAACAGCCGGATCGTCCGTGAGCGTCTCGACATATCCCGAACGGGTGAACACCTTCCAGGGTGGTGGTCCGACAAACTGCTCCCGAGGAGTAGATGCCAGCGCCGCAGCGAGCTCGCTACCAGGAGGAATACCGGCCTGGGCTGTTACGAGATTGGCGAAAAATAATCTATGTGCCTCTATGCGATCCACGATTTTATTTCGTCCTAAAAAACGGCAAAGCCCAATCAAAAACCTACGCACGCCGGCGATAGCGGATGGCGAACTCATAGGTGGGGTTGGGAGGAAAGAGGCGGGCGACCAGGCGGAGGCGGTCGGCGAGGGCCTGCGGGGCAAGAAGGGGATACTCGCGTTCGCGCAGCTCGGAGTAATCGAAATCGACCGAGAGCGAAAGCTGGTAGATAGCTACAGCGTCGGAAAAGGCAGATTCCAGAAAGCTGTTTCTTGCCTTCTCATCGATGACCGGTTTGCCATCGATCTTGTCTGTCTTTCCACCGGGGGCGAGAGAGAGGCTGCGGCTCTCCCAGGCGTCCTGGCTGGTTTCGCCGCGTACGTCTGCGAGAGCCTGTGCCCAGACGAGTTGATCGAAGGCTTCGGGAACGCCGATGGCGTCGACGAAGGCGTGACCGATGTTGATGAAGAATTCAAAGGCGAGTGCGAAGCGGTCGCCGAGCAGGCGGGTAGAGATGAAGACTGCCTCGGTGCCGTCGTGGGTGACGTTTCTGTGGCAGATGGCCTGGTCGCCGAGCTCGGGCGTATAGGCCGGGGCAATCAGCGTGGCTTCGCCGCCGCGGCGGTCGCTGAGAGCGAGCGGGACAAAGTAGTAAGTCTTGCGGTTAAGCGCGCCGGCGATTGCGATGGGTACGGCCTGGACCATGCGCTCGAGATCGTTGCCGCCAAGATTGTTGTCGCCGAACGCGGCGTAACGGATGCCGTTCGCTGCCTGATCCACCGTCGCTTCGTGGATGACCTGCGTCGCCTGAATTAAGTCGCTTTGAACACCTTCTGCCATAAAGCAGTATTCTACTGGTATGGCGCAGGTATCGCAGCATGGAAGCTCGGTCTCTCCCCGGACGTCGGGTCCGGGCTATCTTTTTGGTATTCCTTTGGGCGATCTGGGATGGTTTACAAGCTTGTTGATGAGCTTTGCGCTCGGGTTTGCGGCGTTCTTCGCGGCGACCTTTTTTGCAATCTTCGCAGTTCTGATCTACAACACGGCGACCCACCACGCGGTCGATTTTGCATTGACGTATAAGCGGGTAGGCATTCCGGTGGGGCTGCTGGTGCTGGTGGTGGCGCTGGGCTATCTGGGAACGCTGTGGGTGCGACGGCAGCTTCGCAGGTCCTAGTTCACGGGATTTGCGGCGAAACAATAGAGGAAGTGCCAGCGTCTCTAAAGTGTTCTGCTATTCTGCGTTCCTAGCATAAATTTTTGGGCATAAATTTCTGGAGGACCATCCCGCATGTCATTCGTTCGCGCTTTTGTGCGTTGGGGCTGTTGTATGGCCACAATCGCAAGCCTTGCCGTTCCCGCGTATTCCGCCGATAAGAAGCCTGCGGGAGCGACCCCCGAGACGACGCCTTCGTACTATGGGCCGCAGCCGGCGACCGAGAACATCGATCTGACGATGTATTCCCGGATCCGCGACGAGGGCTTCAAACACTCGCACGTGATGGAGTTTGGAAGCGCGTTGGCGGACGGCATCGGGCCGCGACTGACCGGCTCGCCGAATATGGCAAAGGCCAACCAGTGGACGTGCGATACGCTGACGAAGATCGGGTTGGTGAACGCGCACCTGGAGGACTGGGGCGAGTTCGGCATGGGATGGCAGCAGATCAACACGTGGGCGCGGATGGTGTCGCCTGACCCCGAACCGCTGTGGATGCAGGCTGCGCCCTGGTCGCCGTCGACGAACGGACCGGTGAAGGGTGAGGCGATCTATGTCGATGTGCAGGAGGTGAAGGACCTCGACAAGTACAAGGGCAAGCTGGGCGGCAAGCTTGTATTGTTTGGGGCGATGCGGCCGACACCGGACCCTACAGAACCGCTGTTTCATCGGTACACGACAGCAGAGCTGGCCGAGATGGAGACCTATCCCACCGGAGACGGACGTCGCGGTGCGCCGAACGTTCAGCAGTTGATGGCTGATCGTGCCCGCCAGATGCAGGTGCGGGCGGCTGCCATGAAGCTGATGGTCGAGGAGCATGTGGCCGCGATCATCACGCCGACCCGCGATAGCGGCGGCGGCGGAACGGGCATCATCTTCGACGATAACGGTGCTA
>DATMPD010000243.1:0-3588 GCA_035567955.1 Edaphobacter sp. | reverse complement strand
CTGGTTGTCTGTTCCGCGCGACTCTGCGAGAAGCGTCTGGACCGGCTCGCCTACGGATGTAGATTTGAGAACAATCAGATTCCAGAATTCGATTTCACCTAGAGGTATGTGCTCCATGAAGATCCTTCGCCGCTCGCGGATAGCTCTTTGCGCAGGTTTGCTGATTTCGTTTGGCGTGGCCAGGGCGCAGGAGACGACGCCGCAGAAAGGGGCGTCGAAGGAGTACACGCGCAGTGAGGCGATGGTTCCGATGCGCGATGGGGTGAAGCTGCATGTGGTGATTCTGCGGCCGGCGGGGTCGGAGAGCGGGGGAGAGCCGCTGCCGTTCCTGATGGAGCGGACGCCGTACGGGACGGATCACAACTCGTCGAAGAGCGTGAATGTCGCGAAGCCGGAGCTGGCGGCCAGCGGATATATCTTTGTGTTCGGCGATATTCGCGGACGGTATCAGTCCGAGGGGACGTTTGTGATGAATCACCCGATCGTCGCGCATACGACGAAGAACGATGTGGACGAGACGACGGACACTCGGGACACGATCGACTGGCTGCTGAAGAATGTTCCGAATAACAGCGGGAAGATGGGTGTGCTCGGGGTTTCGTATCCGGGGTTCCTGGCGATTTCGGCGGGGATCGATGCGCATCCGGCGGTGAAGGCGATCTCGCCGCAGGCGCCGATGACGAATATATGGCTGGGCGATGATTTTTTTCATAACGGCGCGTTTCGCGAGACGTATGGATTCGATTATGTGCAGCAGCTGGAGGCGCAGAAGACAGACGTGCCGGTGCAGAGCAAGGAAGATATGTTCGATTTCTTTCTGCGCAACGTGAACTTTGCCGGCGCGGCGCAGGCGGCGAAGATGGAGAACCTGCCGACGGCGAAGGTGTTTCTGGCGCAGCCTGCGTATACGAAGTTCTGGCAGGACATGGCGGTGGAGAAGCACCTGACGAAGGTGGAGGTGCCGACGCTGGAGGTGGGTGGATGGTGGGACCAGGAAGATATGTGGGGTCCGCAGGCGGAGTATGCTGCGCTGGAGCCGCATGACAAGGACCATGACGTGTTTCTGGTGCTGGGGCCGTGGAACCATGGGGGGTGGAATCGGCGAACGCTGAGTTTGGGTGCGGTGAACTTTGGCGTGGACGCGGGGGAGCAGTATCGGAAGACGATTGAGGCGCCGTTCTTTGAAAAGTATTTGAAGGGGCGTGCGGGATTTGAGTTGAAGAATACGGCGAGCTTTCGTACGGGCGTGAACCAGTGGGAGCGGTATGCTGCGTGGCCGCCGAAGGATGGTTTTCATGAGGAGAAGCTTTACCTGACGAAGGGCGAAGGGCTGAGTTTTGCTGCGCCGAAGGAGGGCGGGGTTGCGGGTCTGTATGTGGCCGATCCGGCGAATCCGGTGCCTTACCGGAACAGGCCGATTCAGCCGACGTATGGGGATGGGTCGAAGTGGCGGACGTGGCTGGCGGAGGATCAGCGGTTTGTGAGTTCGCGGAAGGATCTGGCTAACTTTGAGACGCCGGTGCTGGATAAGG
Source organism: Edaphobacter sp. (assembly GCA_035567955.1). GTDB lineage: Bacteria > Acidobacteriota > Terriglobia > Terriglobales > Acidobacteriaceae > Edaphobacter. Next base: position 2,056 of record DATMPD010000243.1, on the reverse strand, counting down.
ATGTCACGATCACGGGCGATGTGATGGCGGATCTCTTTGCTGCGACGACGGGTTCGGATGCGGACTGGGTGGTGAAGCTGATCGATGTGTATCCGGATGACGCGCCGGCGCCGATGGCCGGGTATCAGCTGATGATTGTGGATGAGATCTTTCGCGGGCGGTATGTGAAGAGCTTCGAGAAGCCGGAGGCGTTGACGCCGGGGAAGGTGACGGAGTTCAAGTGGAGTTTGCATGGTGCGGACCATACGTTTTTGAAGGGGCATAAGATTATGGTGGAGGTGCAGTCGAGCTGGTTTCCGCTATATGACCGGAATCCGCAGACGTTTGTGCCGAATATCATGACGGCTCCCGCGGATGCATATAAGGCGGCGACGCAGACGATCTATGGGTCGGAGAAGTATCCGTCGCATCTGGAGTTTTCGGTGCCTGAGGGACAACGAGTAGCAAGTAGAGAGTAGGGTGTAGAGAACGGAGTCGATTGCGGGGTCGCGTGGCGATTAAGACGATCAGTAGCCGGGAGGTTTATCGCAATCCCTGGACTAGCGTTCGTGAGGATGTGATCGAACGTGCGAACGGAGTACGCGGGATCTACGGGGTGGTGGATAAGGATCCGGCTTCGATCATTATTCCGCTGGAGGTGACGGCGGAGGGTGAGTTCGTTTATCTGATTGAGCAGTTCCGGTATACCGTGGGTGCGCGGCACTGGGAGCTTCCGCAGGGCGGGTGGGAGACGGCGGAGGTGGTGCCGGAGGAGATGGCTCGGGGAGAGCTGAAGGAAGAGACGGGGTTGACGGCGGAGCGGATGACCCATCTGTCGATGCTGCAGATCGCCTATGGGGTGATGAATCAGAAGCACCATGTGTTTCTGGCCGAAGGGCTGACGATGGGAGAGGCTGCTCCGGATGCGGAGGAGAGCGATCTGGTGTTGCGGCGGGTGAGTGTGGGCGAGTTTGAAGGGATGATCGTGGATGGAACGATCGTGGATAACTGCACGGTTGCGGCGTGGGGGCTTTACCGGCTTTGGCGAGAACGGCGGTAAAGCGGTTCTCCGTTGTCAGTTCTCCGTTGTCAGTTCTAGTTGGACGGGCCCATCTTATGGAAAGGAGTCTATTCTATGAGTCTGCGCGCGGGTTTGATTGCGTTGGGTGGGCTGCTGGGTGGCTTGGGTTTGTTGCTGGATGCGCGGGCGCAGCAACCGTCAGCAGCGCCGACGGTCTTGCTGCGCGACGTGCGATTGATCGATGGCACGGGAGCGCCGCCGCAGGAGCATGTTTCGCTGCTGTTGCGGAATGGGCGGATTGAGAAGATCGGCGAGAGGTTGATTGTGCCGTCCGGCGTGCAGGTGAGGGAACTGTCTGGGAAGACGGTGATGCCGGGGCTGATCAGCGCGCACTCGCACCTCGGGTTGATTGTGGAGGATGCGGAGTCGTCGGCGAGTGGGTATACGCGGGAGAATGTTACGGCGCAACTGAAGCAGTTTGAACGATACGGTGTGACGACGATTCTGTCGCTGGGAGCGAATCGCGATCTGGTGTATGCGTTGCGAGACGAGCAACGGCGCGGACGTCTGGAAGGCGCGACGATCTTTACGGCCGGGCGTGGGATTGGTGTGCCTGGAGGTGCGCCGGGGCTGCTGGCGGCGGCGGACCAGATCTATCGGCCGGCTACGGCGGATGAGGCGCGGAAGGATGTCGATGAACTGGCGGCGCATCGTGCGGACATCGTGAAGATCTGGGTCGACAAGGGCCATGGGGCGATGCCGGAGATGACGCCGGAGATTTACAAGGCCGTGATCGACGAGGCGCATCGGAAGAATCTGCGGGTGGCGGCGCATGAGTATGCGTTGGAGGATGCGAAGGAGTTAGTGGCGGATGGGGTGGATGTGCTGGCGCATTCGGTAAGAGACCAGGAGGTGGATGATGCGTTTATTCAGGCGATGAAGCAGCACAAGGTTTGGTATGTGCCGACGTTCACGGTGGATGAATCGTTCTTTGTGTACGCGGGACGGCCTGAGTTTATGGAGACTGCATTTTTTCGGCAAGCAGCCGGGCCGCAG